>NZ_JBPGXM010000065.1:0-20710 GCF_056755495.1 Leifsonia sp. KNZ12-8B | reverse complement strand
CCCCCCCCCCCCCCTCCCCACCCCCCCCCCCCCCCCCCCGCGCCCCGCCCCCCCAATATCCCCGTTACCGCCGCGGCTGGCTGCCGCGGCGCGCTAGTGGGTCGAGGGCTCGGTCTCGATCTCGGTGCGGTCGCCGGACCAGAGGGTGTGGAAGACGCCGTCCTTGTCGACGCGCTTGTAGGTGTGGGCGCCGAAGAAGTCGCGCTGGCCCTGGACGAGCGCGGCGGGGAGGCGCTTGACCGCGAGCGAGTCGTAGTACGACAGGGCCGCGCCGAAGCCGGGCACCGGGACGCCGGAGAGGGCGGCGGTGGCGACGATGCGCCGCCAGGCGGCCTCGCCCTCGCGCACCGCGTCGGCGAAGTAGGGCGCCTCCAGCAGGGTGGCGATGTCCGGGTTCTCGTCGTAGGCGTCGGCGATGCGGTTGAGGAACTGGGCGCGGATGATGCAGCCGCCGCGCCAGATCTTCGCGATCTTGTCCTTGTGGATGTCCCAGCCGTACTTCTCCGCACCGGCGATGATCGCGTCGAAGCCCTGTGCGTAGGCGACGACCTTGGACGCGTACAGCGCCTTGGACACGTCGTCCGCGAACGCCTGCACGTCCTCGGCCTTCTGCACGTCGGGGCGGGAGGTGATGGTGGCCTGCACGGCGGCGCGCTGGTTCGGCTTGGACGACACCGCGCGGGCGAACACCGCCTCCGCGATCCCGCCGACCGGGACGCCGAGATCGAGCGCGTTCTGCACCGTCCAGACGCCGGTGCCCTTGGACCCGGCCTGGTCGAGGACGATGTCGACGAACGGCTTGCCCGTCTCGGCGTCGACCTGGCGCAGCACCTCCGCGGTGATCTCGATCAGGTAGGACTCCAGGTAGCCGTTGTTCCACTCCGCGAACACGTCCGCGATGGCCGCGGGCTCCAGGCCGCCGACGGTGCGGAGCAGGTCGTACGCCTCCGCGATCAGCTGCATGTCGGCGTACTCGATGCCGTTGTGGATCATCTTCACGAAGTGGCCGGCGCCGTCGGTGCCGACGTGGGTGACACAGGGCTCGCCCTCGGCGACCGCGGCGATGGAGGCCAGGATCGGGCCCAGGGTCTCGTACGACTCCGCCGACCCGCCCGGCATGATCGACGGGCCCTTCAACGCGCCCTCCTCACCGCCGGAGATGCCGGCGCCGACGAAGTGGATCCCGGTCTCCGCGACCCGCTTCTCCCGCGCGATCGTGTCCAGGAAGTTCGCGTTGCCGCCGTCGACGATGATGTCGCCCGGCTCGAACCGCTCCACCAGCTGATCGATCACCGCATCCGTGCCACGCCCGGCCTGCACCATGATGATCGCGGTGCGCGGCTTGGCCAGCGACGCCACGAAGTCATCGATCGACTCGCTCGCGACGAACCCGGCCTCAGGGTGATCCTTCACCAGATCCTCGGTGCGGGCGTAGGTGCGGTTGTACACCGCGACCGTGTTGCCCTCGCGGGAGGCGAGGTTGCGGGCCAGGTTCGAGCCCATCACCGCCAGACCGACGACTCCGATGTTGGCCGTTGCTTCCTGTGACACGTGATGCTCCTTCGTGAAGCCGCGACGGACGGAGGCCGTCCGCCACGACGGGGTGTAGTCGGGGGGTCAGCTCTCCCGCGGGTGGCAAGAATCGAGCAGTCCTCTCAGCGTAGCGCGACGCTCCGCCGGCCGACTCGGGCAGACGGCATACTTGCCGGTGGACCGTCCGCCGGATGTTCGGCGCGCGACGGTGACGACGACGACACGGGAGGATCGGGCGTGGAACCAGTCCAGGTGGTGGTGATGGGCGTGTCCGGCTCGGGCAAGAGCACGGTCGGCGAGCTCGTCGCGCGCAGCCTCGGTGTCCCCTTCGTCGACGGGGACGCGCTGCACCCGCCGGCGAACGTGCTGAAGATGGCCTCCGGCATCCCGCTCACGGACGACGACCGCATCCCCTGGCTCCGGGAGGTCGGGCGCACCCTGGCCTCGACCGCGCCCGACGGCGTCGTGATCGCCTGTTCGGCGCTCAAGCGCGCCTACCGCGATCTGATCCGGTCGGAGGCGCCCGCGGCGGTCTTCGCGGAGCTCGACGGCACCCGCGAGCTGCTCGCCGCGCGGATGGCCGAGCGGCCGGGCCACTTCATGCCCGTCTCGCTGCTCGACTCCCAGCTCGCGACCCTCCAGCCGCTGCAACCCGATGAGGCGGGGCTGCGCCTGGACGTGGGCCGGCCGCCCCAGGAGCTGGCGGACGCGATCGCGGCCGCCCTGAGCCCGCGGTGAGCCCGCATCGCGCCCGCATCGAGCCCGCGCTGAGCCCGCATCGCGCCCGCATCGGGCCCGCGCGGCATCCGGTAGAGGCATCGGGTAGACTCGGTCACTGAACTTCGGCGAGGGATGCTCCCTGAGCATCCGTGATCGACGCGGTGGAGCAGGCTACGCAGTCTTTCCTCGCGCACTTCGATGCGTTCGAGTCGAACATCAACCACACTGCGGGCCTCGCGGCTCGCCCGACAGCCGGACACCGTCCGGCGAGGAGACACCATGGCAGACGAGTCCAACAAGGTCGCAGCCGAGCTGCGCGAGAGCTTCGGCAAGGGCGCGGCGCGCAAGATCCGTGCCGCCGGCAAGATCCCCGCGGTCATCTACGGTCACGGCACCGACCCGGTCCACATCACCGTCCCGGCCCACCAGGTCGGCCTGCTGCTGCGCAAGGCGAACGCGGTCCTCGACCTCGACATCGCCGGCAAGGCCGAGCTCGCGCTCGTGAAGGACGTCCAGAAGGACCCGGTGTCGCAGATCATCGAGCACCTCGACCTCATCCTCATCCGCCGCGGCGAGAAGGTCGTCGTCGAGGTCCCCGTCCACATCGAGGGCGAGCCGTTCTCCGGCACGATCGCGATGCTCGAGGTCAGCACCATCCGCCTCGAGACCGAGGCGACGCACATCCCGGAGCGCATCGTCATCGACGTCACCGACGCCGCTGAGGGCACCCAGTACCTCGCCAAGGACTTCGACCTCCCGCAGGGCTCGACCCTGGCCGAGGACGAGGAGCTCCTCATCGTCAACATCGCGGTGCCGGCGTCCGCCCGCGCCGAGGACGAGGAGACCGCTGCGGCCGAGGCCGCCGCGGAGGCCGAGGCCGGCGAGAGCGCCGAGTAAGCACCTCCCATGGAATCACCCCGTCAGGCGTCGTCCACGGGACCGTCGGACGGGCCGTGGCTCGTGGTTGGGCTCGGCAACCCCGGGCCCGGCTACGCCGCCACCCGTCACAACGTGGGTCAGATGGTGCTCGACGAGCTCGCCTCGCGCGGGGGTCTCACCTTCAAGACCCACAAGACGAACGCGACGGTCGCCGAGGGTCGGCTGACCCCCGGCGGCCCGCGGTTCGTCCTCGCCAAGCCGAACACGTACATGAACGTGTCCGGCGGGCCGGTGTCGCAGCTGCTGCGCTTCTACTCGCTCGATCCGTCGCGCCTGATCGTGGTGCACGACGAGCTGGACATCCCGTTCGACACCATCCGCCTCAAGCACGGCGGCGGCCACGGCGGGCACAACGGCGTCCGCGACGTGATCGCCGCGACCGGCACCGGGGACTTCACCCGCGTGCGCGTCGGCGTCGGCCGGCCTCCCGGCTCGTCCGCGGCGGCCGACCACGTGCTGAAGGCGTTCTCGGCCACCGAGCGCAAGAACCTCCCGATCCTGGTCGCCGATGCGGCCGACGCGGTCGAGCAGATCGCCGCCGAGGGCCTCGCCCCCGCGCAGAACCGCTTCCACGCCCGCTGATTCCACGCGCTGACGCAGCCTTGCGCGCGCCGACGCGCGCGCCGGTCAGGCGGGAGGGAGCGTCGCGACCAGCGTCGCCACGTACACGCCGAACGAGATGATCGGCGCGACCGCGGCCGCAACGATGGCCACGATGCCGAAGGGCCGGCCGCGCTTCGTCGCCACCGCCACGATGCCGAGCACGAGCGCGAGGCTGCCGAGCACCGTCCCGAGCAGCATCTGCGCGCCCATGAGCACGCCGACGGGAGCGAACGCCTCCGCCTGCTCGGGCGTCAGGTCGGCGGTGTTGAACCGGAAGCTCGACGACGTGTGCGACGCGAGCGGACCGGCGGACACGCCCACGATCACGGAGGCGATCACCGAGAGCACGAGGACCGCGAGCGCGACGAGCATCGCCGTCAGCCCGAGCGCGCGAGAGCGCGAGGGAGCCGGCGGGGCGGCGTACGGCGCGGTCGCAGACGGCGCCGGGGCGTACGGTGCCGGCGGGTACTGCGCCGGCGGGTACTGCGCAGGCGGGTACTGGCCCTGCGGCGGCGGGTAGGCGCCGTACGGGGTGGGCTGCTGCTGGTCGGTCACGGGTCCCCCCTCGGGATCGGGTCGCCTCACGGCGGATGCTCAGCCAGAGCGTAGCGGACCCCCTGCTCCGAGCCAGGCACGACGCGTACCGTGACCGGCATGAAGCTGTACACGCGCGAGTGGGGCACCGGTGACCGGCTCGCGATCCTGGTCCACGGAGTCATGTCGGACTCGCGCAACTGGCGCCGGGTCGGGCCGGTGCTCGCCGAACGCGGCTACCACGTCATCGCGGTCGACCTGCGCGGGCACGGGCACAGCCCCCGCGCCGGGGAGTACTCGGCCGAGCTGATGGCGCAGGACATCGTGGACACCGTGCCGGCGCATCCCGAGCTCGTGATGGGCCACTCGCTCGGCGGGCTGACCGTCAGCCTCGCGATCGAGCGGCTCGACCCGCAGCGCGTGATCTACGTCGACCCGGCCTTCTCGTGCCCGGCCGCGAACCGCTTCCAGCAGCTGCTCGCGCCCGCGTTCCTGCGCACGCTCGCCCGTCAGTCGGCGTCGCGCATCGCCAAGCGCAACCCGCGCTGGGACCCGGCCGACGTCGCCATCGAGGTGGAGACGTTCAAGGCGTTCGACCGCGCCGTCCTCCCCGTGGTGGTCACCCCCTCGGCGATGCGGGCGCCGGAGGTCATGTCGGTGCCGTCGCTGGTCATGCTCGCCGACAACTCCCAGCTGGTGAAGCCGGAGCTCGCCGAGCGGCTGCGCTCGGAGGGTTACGAGGTCCGCGTCGTGCCGGGGTCCGGCCATGTCATCAACCGCGACGACCACGAGGGCTTCATGCGAGCGCTCGAGGGCTGGATCTGACCGCCGGTCGCACGCGCACCCTCGACCTGTCGGCGGCCCCACGTAGAATCGACCGAGTGATACTCCAGGGTCTGGTCGGCGCGCTCGGGCGCGACTCCTCGTTCGGCGACGCGCTCGCCCACGCCGCGCGTAACGCCGACTTCTCGCTGACCGACGGTCTCCGTGCGCCGCTGCTCGCCGGGCTGCTGCGTCGCCGCGCCGAGCAGGGCGCCTCCCAGGCGGTGCTGCTCATCACGGCGACCGGGCGCGAGTCCGAGTCCATCCGCGGGGCGCTGCCGTGCCTGCTGCCGGAGGCCGAGATCGTCGAGTTCCCGGCGTGGGAGACCCTGCCGCACGAGCGGCTCAGCCCCAGCCCCGAGATCGTGGGCAGGCGGCTGCTGGCGCTCCGCCGGCTGACCGACTGGGCTGCCGGCGACCAGAGCACCCCGTTCATCCTCGTGGCGTCCGTCCGCGCCGCCCTGCAGCCGCTCGCCGACAACCTCACCGACTACTCCACCGTCGAGCTCGCCACCGGCGGCCGCGGCTTCGACCTCGGCGGCCTCTCCGCGCAGCTGGTCGACCTCGCCTACGCGCGCGTCGACATGGTGACCAGGCGCGGCGAGTTCGCGGTGCGCGGCGGCATCCTCGACGTGTTCCCGCCGACGGCCGACCACCCGTACCGCGTCGACTTCTTCGGCGACGAGGTGGACCAGATCCGCGCCTTCTCGGTGGCCGACCAGCGCTCGCTGCCCGACCCGATCGCGTCCGTCGCGCTGCCGCCGAGCCGCGAGCTGCTGCTCAGCGAGTCCGTCCGCCAGCGGGCGCGCGAGATGGAGCACGAGTTCCCGAGCCTCTCCGCGATGCTCGCCAAGATCGGCGAGGGCATCCCGGTCGAGGGGATGGAGTCGCTGGCTCCCGCCCTCGTCGACCGGCTGGTGCCGCTCACCCACTACCTGCCGCAGGGCGCGGCCGTGGCGGTGCTCTCGCCCGAGCGGGTGGCCTCGCGCGCGGTCAGCCTCGCCGAGACCAACCGCGAGTTCCTCTCGGCGGCGTGGAGCGCGGCCACGGTCGGCGCCGCCGCACCGATCGACCTCGCCGCCGGCGACTTCCTGACGCTGCAGCAGCTCAAGGACTCGGTGACCTACAGCCGCCCCGGTGCGCCCGCGCCCGACCACCCGTGGTGGACGATGAGCGGCTTCCAGGCCGACGAGGTCCTCCCCGAGGAGCGCGAGCTGGAGGAGCACCTGCAGGTGCGCATCCAGGCCGAGGCCGTCCCCAGCTTCCAGGGCAACGTCTCCGGCGCGGTCGAGCACGTCCGCGGGCGGCTGCGCGACGGCTGGCAGGTCGCGATCGTCGCCGCCGGAGCCGGGCTCGTCGAGCGCGCCGCCGACGTCCTCGCCGAGGCCGAGCTGCCCGCCCGGCCGGTGGACGAGTTCCCCGCCGATCCGGAGGCAGGCATCGCCTACCTCATCAAGGCGACCGCCGAGCACGGCTTCGAGCTGCCCGGTATCAAGCTCGCCCTGATCAGCGAGGCGGAGTTCTACGGCCGGACCGTCGGCTACGACTCGCGCCAGGTCAAGAAGCTGGCGACCAGGCGCAAGAACGTGGTCGACCCCCTCGCGCTCAAGCCGGGCGACTACGTCGTGCACGAGACGCACGGCATCGGCAGGTTCGTGGAGCTCACCCAGCGCGAGGTGTCGAGCGGCGGCCGCAACGCGGTCAAGTCCAAGCGCGAGTACCTCGTGCTGGAGTACGCGCCGTCCAAGCGCGGCTACCCCGGCGACAAGCTGTATGTGCCCACCGACCAGCTCGACCTCCTCACCCGCTACGTGGGCGGGGAGGCGCCGCAGCTGTCCAAGATGGGCGGCAGCGACTGGGCGGCGGCCAAGGGGCGCGCGCGCAAGGCGGTGCGCGACATCGCGGTGGAGCTGGTCAAGCTGTACTCCGCGCGCATGGCCAGCAAGGGCCACGCGTTCGGACCGGACACCCCGTGGCAGCGCGAGCTGGAGGAGGCGTTCCCGTTCGCCGAGACGCACGACCAGCTGCAGACCATCGACGAGGTGAAGGCCGACATGGAGCGGCCCATCCCGATGGACCGGCTGATCTCGGGCGACGTCGGCTTCGGCAAGACCGAGATCGCGGTCAGGGCGGCGTTCAAGGCCGTGCAGGACGGCAAGCAGGTCGCGATGCTGGTGCCAACCACGCTGCTGGTGAAGCAGCACGCCGAGACGTTCCAGGAGCGGTTCGCCGGGTTCCCCATCCACCTGCGCCAGCTCAGCCGCTTCCAGAGCGACAAGGAGGCGCGCGAGACGCTGCGCGGGCTGGCCGACGGCACGGTCGACGTCGTGATCGGCACGCACCGCATCCTCGCCGACGGCGTCACCTTCAAAGACCTGGGCCTCGTGATCATCGACGAGGAGCAGCGGTTCGGCGTCGAGCACAAGGACGCGCTGAAGAAGCTCAAGACCAACGTCGACATCCTCGCCATGAGCGCGACGCCCATCCCGCGCACGCTCGAGATGGCGGTCACCGGCATCCGCGAGATGTCGACCCTGGCGACCCCGCCGGAGGACCGGCACCCCATCCTGACCTTCGTCGGCCCGTACTCCGACAAGCAGGTCGCCGCGGCGATCCGGCGCGAGCTGCTGCGCGAGGGTCAGGTGTTCTTCGTGCACAACCGCGTCGGCTCGATCACGAGCACCGCCGCCCGGCTCGCCGAACTGGTGCCGGAGGCGCGCATCGCCGTCGCGCACGGCAAGATGAACGAGCACGCGCTGGAGCAGGTCGTCGTCGATTTCTGGGAGCGCCGGTTCGACGTGCTCGTGTCGACCACGATCATCGAGACCGGTCTCGACATCGCCAACGCCAACACGATCATCATCGACCGCGCCGACAAGTACGGACTGAGCCAGCTCCACCAGCTCCGCGGTCGTGTCGGCCGCGGCCGGGAGCGCGCGTACGCGTACTTCCTGTGGGACGAGAACAAGCCGCTCAGCGAGACCGCGCACGACCGGCTCTCGACCATCGCCGCCAACAACGACCTCGGCAGCGGCATGCAGGTCGCGCTGAAGGACCTCGAGATCCGCGGCGCGGGCAACCTGCTGGGCGGCGAGCAGTCCGGCCACATCGCGGGCGTCGGCTTCGACCTCTACCTGCGGATGATCGGCGAGGCGGTGAGCACCTTCCGCGGCGAGGTCGCCGAGGGGCAGACCGAGCTGCGGCTGGAGCTGCCGGTCGACGCGCACATCCCCGAGGAGTACGTCGACAGCGAGCGGCTGCGGCTCGAGGCGTACCAGAAGCTGTCGACGGCGAGCGCCCCGACCTCCAAGGAGGGCCAGATCGACCTGGTGCTGGAGGAGCTGACCGACCGCTACGGCCAGCCTCCGCAGCCCGTGCTCAACCTGGTGGCGGTGTCGCGGCTGCGGCGCGCGGCGCAGAAGGCGGGACTCGGCGAGGTCGTGGCGATGGGCTCGAACCTGCGGCTCGCGCCGGCGATCCTGCCCGACTCCGTCCAGGTGCGCCTGCAGCGGATGTACCCGGGCTCGAAGTACCACGCGGCGCCCAAGGTCGCGATGGTGCCGCTGCCGCGGGTGGACGGGGAGTCGCTGCCCGACGCCGACCTGATCGAGTGGGTGTCGAGCCTGCTCGGCGCGCTGTTCCCGCAGCCCGCCCCCGAGCCCGTCAGCTGACATTGCGAGCGCGCGCCCGCAAGTCCGGAGATCAGGGTCGGTAAGGCCGGGATCTCCGGATGGAGGGGCGGCCGCCCGGCGGGTCGGCCGCGACCTCCGGAGTCACGCGCGGCGTTCGCCGTGCGGATACCGCGCACGATAGCGGCGGGCGAGGACGCTGACGAGCACGCCCGACACGACGATCGCGACCGCGGAGCCCAGCAACACGGCGAGCGTCCCCTCTGCCCGGACCTCGCCGGTGAATGCCAGCTCGTTCATGAGCAGCGACACCGTGAACCCGATGCCGCCGAGCGCGCCGACGACGACGAGGCCGAACAGTGTGATGCGGCCGCGGTCCTCCGGACTGCGGGTGAACGACCCCAGCCAGCCGCCCAGCGTGATGCCGACGAGCTTGCCGACCGGCAGGGCGACGAGGATGCCCCAGAAGGCGGGCGAGAGCTCGGCGGGGGAGACGTCCGGGATGACCACGAGCGCCGCCGAGAACGCGAACAGCGGCAGGATGAGCCCGTTCGACCACGGCTCCAGCGCGTGCGTCACGCGTCGCGCCGGCTGCCGTGACATCACGAGGCCGAGCGCCACGCCCGCGATCGTCGCGTGGACGCCCGAGTCGTAGACGAGCCACCAGGCGAGCAGGGCGACGAGCACCATCAGCACGCCGACGGGCCAGCGCAGCCGCCCGCGCAGCAGCCGGCTCAGGAGGCCGAACGCGACCACCGCGACGGCGGCGAGCAGCAGCTCCACGAGGTTCGGGTCGGTGGTGAAGAACACCGCGATGATGATGATCGCGATCAGGTCGTCGAGCACGGCGAGCGCGAGCAGGAAGACCCGGAGCCGGTTGGGCAGCCCGCGACCGAACACGGCGAGCACCCCGAGGGCGAAGGCGATGTCGGTCGCGGTGGGGATCGGCCAGCCCTCCGCCAGGCCGCTCCCGCCCGCGAACGCCAGGTACACGAGCGCGGGCACGGCGACGCCGCTCGCGGCCGCGATGGCCGGGTGGAGGGCCTTGGCGACGCTGTTCAGGTCGCCCGCGACCAGCTCGTGCCGCAGCTCCACCGCGACGATGAAGAAGAACACCGCGAGGAGGCCGTCGCTGATCCAGTGGCCGACGCTCAGGTCGAGCGGTCCCGCGCCGACGTGGGCCGCCTGGAGGTCGAGCAGCGCGGGCCCCGCCGCCGTGTTGGCGAGGAGGAGCCCGAGGGCTGCGGCGCCGAGGAGGAGTCCGGCGGCGGTGCGCTCGGAACGGATGAGGCTCATGCGGTGTCACCGATCTCGCGCCGGAGCGCGGGCAGGGGTCGTTCTGACGCCGACCAGACTTCCCGGCACACCGGGTCCGAGTCTACCGGCAGGATGGAGACGGCCCTTTCACGATCGGAGCACGACCATGTCCACCCCCGCAACCGAGACCGCCGCCGACCATCCCGAGATCGCCTGGGCGGCGCGCCGCATGCCGCTGCTCGCCGACACCATGGCCGCCGTCGGCCCGGCGTTCGCCGGCCTGCGGATCGGCGTCACCATCCACGTGGAGCCGAAGACGGCGGTCCTCTGCGAGCACCTGGTCCGGTCCGGCGCGGAGGTCGTGATCACCGGAAACGTCGGCACGACGCAGGAGCCGACGGTGGAGGCGCTGCGGGCGGTCGGCGTGGAGGTCCTCGGCTCGCGTGCCGACACCGCCGCGCAGCGCGACGTGCACCTGGACGAGATCCTCCGCCGCGAGCCGGACCTCGTGCTCGACAACGGCGGCGACCTCATCCTGAAGCTCGTCCACGGCGCGCCGCGCTCGCCGCACTTCCGGGGAGCGACGGAGGAGACGACCACGGGCGGCCTGCGCATCCGCTCGGAGCAGGCGCAGCCCGACTTCCCGGTCATCGTCATCAACGACAGCCGGCTGAAGCTGCTGGTCGAGAACGAGTTCGGCGTCGGCCAGAGCATCGTGCAGGGCTTCATGAATGCCACCAACCTCATGCTGCCCGCCGCACGCGCCGGTGTCGTCGGCTACGGGCCGTGCGGCAAGGGCGTCGCCGACGCGCTGCGCCAGCTCGGGGCGTCCGTCACCGTGGCGGACCTCGACCCCTTCCGGCAGCTCGACGCGCTGATGCGCGGGCACCGCGTCGCGCCGCTTCCGGAGCTCCTGGCCGCCAGCGACCTCGTGTTCCTCGCCACGGGCGCCCGCGGGGTCGTCGACGAGGCCGGCGTCGCCGCGCTCCGCGACGGCGCGATCATCGCCGGCGTCGGCCACGAAGGGCTCGAGCTCGACGGCGAGGCCCTCGCCCGCGCCACCCGCGAGACCGTCGTGCTCTCGCCGTCGGGCGGCGACGCGGACGCCCGGGTGCTGCACCGCCTCCACGACGGGCGGGAGGTCGTCGTGCTGCACTCGACGCGCATGATCAACCTCACGGCTGCGGGCGGCAACCCGATCCAGGCGATGGACCTCGGCCTGGCGCTGCAGGCCCGCAGCCTCGCCGCCATCGCCGCGGGGGAGGCCCGCTGGACGGGGGCGGAGGCGGTGCCGGACGCGGTCGACCGCGTGCTGGCCGAGGGGCTGGTGCGGCTGCTGAGCTGAGCGCCGGGCGGTGAGAGGATGGGGGAGTCCCGGCGCAAGGAGCATCCGATGACCGATCCCGCCCCCTCCAAGCTCGACGAACTCGTCGCCATCACCGCGCGGCTCCGCGCCCCGGGCGGCTGCCCGTGGGACGCGGACCAGACCCACGAGTCGCTCGTGCAGTACCTGATCGAGGAGACCTACGAGCTGATCGAGGCGATCGAGGCGGGCGACCGGGAGGAGATGATCGAGGAGCTCGGCGACGTGCTCTACCAGGTGCTCTTCCACGCCGACATCGCCGCGCACACCCCGGGCGAGGACTTCGACATCCAGGACGTCGCCGCCCACATGACCGCGAAGATGGTCGGCCGGCACCCGCACGTCTTCGGCGGCGACCGCACGGCCGAGACCGCGGACGACGTGGTCGGCTTCTGGGACGACCTCAAGCGGGCCGAGAAGCCGTCGCGCACGAGCGTGCTCGACGGCATCCCTCAGGCGATGCCCTCCCTCGCGCTCGCCGACAAGCTGCTCGGCCGGGCCGAGAAGGTCGGGCTGCTCGACCTGGGCGAGACCGGGGGAGTACGGGTGAGCAGCGAGGACGAGCTCGGCCCGCTGCTGCTCGCCATCGTCGCGTCGGCGAAGGCGCAGGGCTTGGACGCCGAGCGTGCGCTGCGGTCGACGCTCCGCGATCTGCAGGGCGAGATCCGGGAGCACGAGGCCACCGCCTCCTGAGGTGCGAGCTCGCATGCGAGCTCGCGGGATACGAGCTCCCGGGATGCGATCTCCCAGCGGGTTAGGTTAGGCTCCCCTAATGTGCCCGCTCGGCACGCCGACCCCCGCCCCCTCCCGAAGGAGTGCCATGCTCGAGTCCGCCCGCTCCGGCCGCCGCCGGTCGCGCCTCGCCCTGACCGCGTCCGCGGTCGTCGCCGCCGTCGCGCTGGCCCTGACCGGATGCTCCTCGGCATCGCCCGAGAGCGGAAGCAGCTCCTCCTCCGGCACCGGCTCGTTCCCGGTCACGGTCGACAGCGCGCTCGGCAAGACCACGATCGACAGCAAGCCCGAGCGCATCGCGACCTGGGGCTGGGGCGCGCAGGACGTCGTCCTCGCCCTCGGCATCGTGCCCGTCGCGATGCCCGCCTTCACCTACGGCGGCAACAAGGACAAGGTGCTGCCCTGGGACGCCGAGAAGATCGAGGAGCTCGGCGGGAAGACCCCCCAGCTGCTCAACGCCGACACCGGCGAGGTGCCGTTCGAGGAGTTCGTGAAGGCGAAGCCCGACGTCATCCTGGCGCCGTACTCGGGCCTGACCCAGGAGGAGTTCGACAAGCTCAGCCAGATCGCCCCGGTCGTCGCCTACCCCGAGAAGCCGTGGGCGACGAGCTGGCGCGACCAGACCACGATCGTCGGCACGGCGCTCGGCATGTCGAAGGAGGCGGAGGCCCTCATCACGAAGACCGAGGACGCCATGACCGCCCTCGCCGACAAGCACCCGGTGATCAAGGACAAGACCTTCTTCTACGCCGCCGCCAACCAGCCCGGCGTGCTGAACGTCTACCGCGCCGACGACCCGCGCGTGCAGATCCTCAACGACCTGGGGATGAAGAACTCGGCCAGCATCGCCGACCTCGACTCCTCGAAGGGCGACGGCAGCTTCTTCTACCAGCTCAGCTACGAGAACCTCTCCAAGATCGACACCGACCTCCTGGTCATGTACTTCGACACCCAGGCCTCGCTCGACGCCTTCACGGCCGACCCGCTCGTCGCGGCCCTGCCGGCCGTGAAGGAGGGACGCTTCGCCCCCCTCGTCGGCGAGTCGTACGTCGCCGCCACCAGCGCGCCGAGCGTGCTCGCCATCCCGTGGGCGCTCGACACCTTCGTCCCCCAGCTCGCCGAGGCCGCCGACAAGGTGAAGTGACGGTCGATGCCCACGAGCGCGCAGAGCGCCGTCTCGGCGGCGACCGGCGTCGACCGGACCGGGGAGTCCCTCCCCGCCGGCCGGCGCCGTCGGCGCACCCTCGTGGGCTTCGCGATCGCCGCGCTCGCCCTGGTGGTCGCGTGCGTGCTCAGCCTGATGGTCGGCGCGCGCACGATCGCGCCCGGTGAGGTGCTGAACGCGCTGCTCCACTACTCGCCGGGCGATCCGGACGCGCTCGTCGTGGTCGGGAGCCGCCTGCCGCGCACTCTGCTCGGCCTCGCCGCCGGCCTCGCGCTCGGCCTCGCCGGGACCGTCATGCAGGGGCTCTCGCGCAACCCGCTCGCCGACCCCGGCATCCTCGGCGTCAATTTCGGCGCCTCCCTCGCGGTGGTCGTCGCGATCGCCTTCCTCGGGGTCAGCAGCGTGTCCGGCTACGTCTGGTTCGCCTTCGCCGGGGCGGCGCTCGCCGCGGCGCTCGTCTACGCCGTGTCGTCGGTCGGCCGGGAGGGTGCGACGCCGGTGAAGCTCGCGCTCGCCGGCGCGGCGGTGTCCGCCGCCCTCGGCTCCCTCATCACCGCTGTGATGCTCACCAGCCGCGTCTCGCTCGACACCATGCGGTTCTGGCAGGTCGGATCGCTCGCCGGCCGCAACCTCGGCGTGCTCGTGCAGGTGCTGCCGACCCTCGCCGTCGGCGCGCTCATCGCCTTCGGGCTCGGCCGCGTGCTCAACGGGCTGGCGCTCGGCGACGACGTCGCGCGCGGGCTGGGACAGCGCGTCGGGCTCGCCCGCGTGCTGAGCGGCATCGCCATCGTCCTGCTGTGCGGGTCGGCGACCGCGGCGGTCGGCCCGATCGCCTTCGTCGGCCTGGTGGTCCCGCACGCCGCGCGCTGGGTGGTCGGCAGCGACTACCGGCGCATCCTCGCCCTGTCCGCCGTCGTCGCGCCAACGCTGCTCATCGTGTGCGACGTGATCGGGAGGGTCGTCGCGCGCCCCGGCGAGCTGCAGGTCGGCGTCGTGATGGCGTTCGTCGGAGCTCCGCTGTTCATCGCGCTCGTCCGGCGCAGGAAGCCGGCGAGCCTGTGAACGCCGCCTCCACCGCGGCCGTGTCCACCGCGGCCGCCTCCACCGCCATCGGGGCCGACCGCCGGCGCCGCACGGGTCGTGCGCTCCGCGTCGCGATCGTGCTCGCGGTGCTCGTGATTCTGGTCGGCGCGGTCTCGCTCACGCTCGGCGCGGCCGGGCTCGCGCCGGCGGACGTGCTCGCGGCGCTGATCGGGCGCGCGGACCGGCTGACGTCGTTCGTCATCCTGCAGCTGCGGCTCCCGCGACTGGTGGCCGCTGCCCTCGTTGGCGCGTGTCTGGGCCTGTCGGGAGCGCTCATCCAGTCGGTCGCCCGCAACCCGCTCGCGAGCCCCGACATCATCGGCATCACGGCCGCCGCGAGCGCGTCCGGCGCCGTGGCGCTGGTCTGGTTCGGCATCACCGGCCTCGCGCTCTCCGGGATCGTGCTCGTCGGCACGGTGGTCGCCGCCGCCCTGATCTACCTGCTGGCGTGGCGTCGCGGCGTGAGCGGCTACCGCTTCGTGCTCGTCGGGATCGGCGTCGCCGCCGTCTGCACCGGTCTCGTCTCGTACGTGCTCACGACGGCCGACCTCACCGACGTGCAGCAGGCCCTGGTCTGGATCACCGGGAGCCTCAACAACGTCGACACCACCGCGCTGCTCGTGCTCGTGGCCGGCGCCGTGGTCCTGATCCCGTGCGCACTGCTGCTCGGCCGCTCGCTGGCGGCCCTCGGCCTCGGCGACGACCTCGCGGCCGGCATCGGCGTGCGGACCGAGCGCACGCGCCTCCTCGTGGTCGCGGTGGCGGTCGCGCTGGCCGCCGTGGCGGTGTCGGTCGCCGGGCCCGTCTCGTTCGTCGCCTTCCTCGCGGCGCCGATCGCACGGAGGCTCGTCGGGCGCGGATCCCTCGCGCTCGTGTCGTCGGCGCTCGTCGGCGCGCTCGTGCTCGTCGTCTCCGACATCGTCGCCCAGTTCGCGGTGCCCGGCGTCGTGTTCCCGGTCGGCGTCGTGACCGGGATCGTCGGCGCGCCCTACCTGCTGTGGCTGCTCACCAGGACCAACCGGATCGGCCGGGGAGGCTGACATGACCGACACCGCATCGCACGCCGCACCGCATCCCGCGCCCGGCGCGCCCGAGCTGGCCGCCCGCGGCCTCACCCTGGCCTACGAGGGGAGGGTCGTCGTCGACGGCCTCGACCTCGAGCTCCCGCGCGGCGAGGTGACCGCGATCGTCGGGCCGAACGCCTGCGGCAAGTCCACCCTCCTGCGGGGCCTGTCGCGGCTGCTCGCCCCGACCGCCGGTGCGGTCCTGCTCGACGGCGCCGACCTCCACGCGCTGCCGACCAAGCAGGTCGCGACCCGCCTCGGCCTGCTGCCGCAGACCCCGACCGCGCCGGACGGCATCACGGTGGCCGACCTGGTGTCGCGCGGGCGCTACCCGCACCAGGGCTGGTTCCGTCGCTGGACCGCGGAGGACGACGAGGCCGTCGCCGAGGCGATGGTCGCAACCGGTGTGTCCGAGCTCGCGGAGCGGCCGGTCGACGAGTTGTCCGGCGGGCAGCGGCAGCGCGTCTGGATCGCGATGGCCCTCGCTCAGCGCACCGGCATCCTGCTGCTCGACGAGCCGACGACCTTCCTCGACATCAGCCACCAGCTCGACGTGCTCGACCTGCTGCTCGACCTCAACGCGGCGCGCGGCACGACGGTCGTGATGGTGCTGCACGACCTCAACCTCGCCGCGCGCTACGCCGGCCACCTCGTCGCGATGCGGTCGGGCGCCATCGTCGCTGCGGGCGCGCCCGCCGAGGTCGTGACCCCGGAGCTCGTGCGGGAGGTGTTCGGCGTGGAGTCGGTGATCGCCCCGGACCCGGTCACCGGGACGCCGTTGGTCGTCCCGCTGGGACGGCACCACACCGCCTGAGCGGGCGCGGCTCGCGGAGACCCCACGACGACAGCGGCCGACAGGGCGTCCGATCGACGTGGACGCGGTGTCGGCCTGTCGTGTCTGGCAGCGAGCACCTCGCCGTGGTCGGACGGGATGCGGCTCATGCCAGGTCCTGGCGGGACACCACCGCACCGCGCCGGTCGCGCGGCATCAGGGTGGCAACGCCGACATGATAAGCCCGCGAATGCTTCGTGCGCCATACCCCGGCGTTACCTTTCCGTGATGTTCGCGCCGGCGGGCGGGCGCCGCATGGAAGAATCGAGGCATGGCCTCACCGATCACCCCGCCCCGCGGCATGCGCGACTTCCTCCCCGCCGAGAAGGCGCGCCGGGAGCATGCGCTCGGCGTGATCAGGAGGAGCTTCGCCTCCCACGGCTTCGACGAGATCGAGACGCCCGTGGTCGAGGACGTCGCGCGCCTCCACTCCGGCCTCGGCGGCGACAACGAGAAGCTGGCGTTCAGCGTGCTCAAGCGCGGACTCGACGGCGACGACCTGCGCGCCGCGATCGACTCCGGCGACATGCTCGCGCTGTGCGACCTGGGGCTGCGCTTCGACCTCACGGTGCCGCTGGCCCGCTTCTACGCGACCCACCGCGCCGAGCTGCCCCCGGTGTTCCGGTCGATCCAGATCGCGCCGGTCTGGCGTGCCGAGCGTCCGCAGAAGGGCCGCTACCGCCAGTTCGTGCAGTGCGACATCGACATCATCGGCGAGGGCTCGCAGCTGGCGGAGGTCGAGCTGATCACCGCGACGGCCGCGGCGCTGGAGGCGCTGGGCCTCACCGACTGCACCATCCGCATCAACGACCGCCGCATCCTCAACGGGCTGCTGGAGTACTGCGGCTTCGAGGAGGCGCGCTGGCCGCAGGTGCTGATCTCGGTCGACAAGCTCGACAAGATCGGGGCGGAGGGCGTGGTCACCGAGCTGAGCGAGGGCGGCGCCGACTCCGCGGCCGTGCTGGGCGGCATCCTCGCCGGCCTCGAGCCGCACCTGGCCGACGGCGGGGTGGAGCTCACCGTCGAGGCGATCAGCGGCATCCTCCCGGCGGGCATGGACACGGATGCCGTCGCCGAGCTGGAGGCGCTCGCGCACGCGCTCGACACCCTCCCGACCGGCGTGCGGCTGCGCTTCGACCCGACGCTCGTGCGCGGCATGGGCTACTACACCGGCACCATCTTCGAGATCGCGCACCCCGGCTCCGGCAGCTCGGTCGGCGGGGGCGGGCGCTATGACGGGATGATCGGGCGGTTCCTCGGCACCGACGTCCCGGCCGCCGGATTCTCGATCGGCTTCGAGCGCGTCGTCGACCTCATCGAGGTGCCGGAGGACGCGACGGCCGAGTCGGTCGTGCTCGTCTACGACCAGGACGTACCGCTCGACCGGCTCGCCGCCATCAAGTCCGAGCTGATCGCCTCCGGGCGCCGCGTCCGGCTCGACCGTCGCGCCAAGAACCTCAAGGCCGTGCTCGACCGGGCGGCGGCCTCCGGCTACCGCTCGTTCGCGTTCGTGAACGCCGGCACGGCAGACGCCTCCGCGCTCGAACTCAAGGCGCTGTCGTGACGGCGACCTCCGCGACGACGACAGCCGTGCCGTGGAGCTCCGGCCGCTGGACCCACGAGCCCGCTGACGTCGCGGCGGACGGCGACGCCCTCCTCGTCACCGCTGTCGAGGGCTCCGACGCGTGGCGCACCACCGCGTACGGCTTCGTGCACGACAGCGAGCACGCCCTCCTCGCGCCGCTCGAACCCGGCACCGCGATGGAGGTCGCCTTCAGCGGCGACTTCTCCGGCGAGTTCGACCAGGCCGGGCTGTTCGTGCGGGTCGACGACGAGCACTGGACGAAGGCCGGGGTGGAGTTCGCCGACGGCGCCCTGCAGCTGGGGGCCGTGGTCACGCACCGGTTCTCCGACTGGTCCGTCGCGCCCGTGCCGGACTGGGCGGGGCAGCGCATCACGGTCAGGGTCAGCCGGGCCGGGGACGCGATCACGGTCCGCGCCCGCGCGGGCGACGAACCCTTCCGGCTCGTCCGCGTCGCCTACCTCGCGCCGGACGCCGCCGCCTCCGCCGGGCCGCTCATCAGCGCACCGACCCGCGCCGGCCTGACCGTGCGCTTCGAGCGCTGGACGACCGGGCCGGCCGACGCCGCCCTGCACTGACCGCGGACGCCCGCCGCCGCCCGCCGCGGGCATTCTCACTAGACTGACGAGGAAACCCCACGAAGAAGACCACTGAGGAGACAGTTGTGGCTCAGATCGAAGCTGTAGGCGCTCGCGAGATCCTGGACTCGCGCGGCAACCCGACCGTCGAGGTCGAGGTGCTCCTGGAGGACGGCACCGTCAGCCGCGCCGCCGTCCCGTCCGGCGCGTCCACCGGCGCGTTCGAGGCCTATGAGCTGCGCGACGGCGACAAGGGCCGTTACCTTGGCAAGGGCGTCGAGAAGGCCGTCGACGCGGTGCTCGACGAGATCGGCCCGGCGATCGAGGGCTTCGAGGCCAGCGACCAGCGCCTGGTCGACGAGGCGATGATCGATCTCGACGGCACCGACAACAAGAAGCGCCTGGGCGCCAACGCCATCCTCGGCGTCAGCCTCGCGGTCGCCAAGGCCGCGGCCGACTCGGCCGACCTCCCGCTGTTCCGCTACGTCGGCGGCCCGAACGCGCACGTGCTCCCGGTGCCGATGATGAACATCATCAACGGCGGAGCGCACGCCGACACCGGCGTCGACATCCAGGAGTTCATGGTCCTGCCGCTCGGCGCCGAGACCTTCTCCGAGGGCCTGCGCTGGGGCGTCGAGACCTACCACTCTCTCAAGGCGCTGCTGAAGTCGAAGGGCCTCAACACCGGCCTCGGCGACGAGGGCGGCTTCGCCCCCGAGCTCGCCAACAACCGCGCCGCGCTCGACCTGATCTCCGAGGCGATCGAGCAGGCCGGCTTCACCGTCGGGTCGCAGATCGCGCTCGGCCTCGACGTGGCCTCCACCGAGTTCTTCGAGAACGGCGTCTACACCTTCGAGGGCCAGCAGCGCACCGCGGCCGAGATGAGCGCGTACTACACCGAGCTCGCTGCGAACTACCCGCTGGTCTCGATCGAGGACCCGCTGGCCGAGGACGACTGGGAGGGCTGGGCCCACCTGACCGCCGAGCTCGGCTCGAAGCTCCAGCTCGTCGGCGACGACCTGTTCGTCACCAACCCGAAGCGCCTCGCGCAGGGCATCACCGCGCGCGCCGCGAACAGCATCCTGGTCAAGGTGAACCAGATCGGCACCCTCACCGAGACGCTCGACGCCGTCTCGCTCGCCCAGCGCAGCGGCATGACCGCCGTGCTCTCGCACCGCTCGGGTGAGACCGAGGACACCACCATCGCCGACCTCGCCGTCGCCACCAACGCCGGCCAGATCAAGACCGGCGCCCCGGCCCGCTCGGAGCGCGTCGCGAAGTACAACCAGCTGCTCCGCATCGAGGAGGAGCTGGGCGACGCCGCCGTCTACGCCGGCCGCAGCGCCTTCCCGCGCTTCACCGCGTAAGCACTCCGCTCACGAAGGGCGTCCGGCTCGTGCCGGGCGCCCTTCGCCGTTCCCGCCCATGATCGCCGCGCGTCGCGGGTGGGAGAATGCGGGCATGCAGGGGAACGGGGGAGGCGCGAGCGACGTCGGGCCGCTCGTCCTGTTCCTGGCGCTCGCCGGCCTGTTCACGCTGCTCGGGGTCTACCTGCTGCTGCGCCCGGGGTCGGCGGCGGCCTTCTTCGCCGACGCGGAGGCGCGACGGCGGTTCCGCCCACGCGACGCCCGCGCGCTCGGCGCGGTGTTCGCCGGTGGCGGCGCGGCCTTCCTCGTGCTCGGCGTCCTGCGACTGTCCACGCTCCTCTGACTCCGCGCGCAGGGGCGTCGCCTACGATGGGAAGCATGCCGAAGCGTCCCGCGCGCGCGTCCCGCCGCGTCCCCGTCACCCTGTCGGGGCCGTCGGGCACCGGACGCTGGCTGCGCGGGATCCACTTCTCGGCGTTCTCGCTCGTCATGATGGGCGCGCTCGTGCTGGCGGTCGTGATCCTCGCGCCGACCCTCCAGTCGTTCATCGCGCAGCGGCAGCAGATCGCCGACCAGCAGGCCGCCGTGGACGCGCTGTCGAAGCAGGTGGACGAGCTCAAGGACCAGCGCGCCCGCTGGAACGACCCCAGCTACCTGCGCGCGCAGGCCAGGGACCGGCTCTACTACGTGATGCCGGGCGAGATCTCCTACCTCGTGATCGACGACCGGCCGCCGGCGGCCCAGCAGGCGGAGACGCCCGTCAGCTCCAAGCTGCAGCGGACGAAGACCGATTGGGTCGGTTCGCTGTTCTCGTCGTTCGTCGGCGCCGGCCTGACCGACGCGACCCCGGAACAGCTGAGCGGCGGCACCGGCACGAGCACAGGAACCCCCGCCCCGACCTCCACCC
>NZ_JBPGXM010000064.1:0-21052 GCF_056755495.1 Leifsonia sp. KNZ12-8B | reverse complement strand
CCCCCCCCCCGCGGCCCCCCGGGGGGGGGCCCCCCCGGGCCCCCCCCCCCCCCCCCCCCCCCCCCCCCCCCCCCCCCCCCCCCCCCCCGGGGGCCCCCCCCCCCCGGGGGGGCCCCCCCCCCCCCCCCCCCCCGTTCCGCGTCTCCCGGACCGCTCAGGCCTTCGCCTGAGCCGTCTCCGCCTTCGTCTTCCCGGACTGCTTCATCTCGGCCTCGCCCTCCGACGGCGTGCCCACCTCGGCGGTGCGGCCGCGTGCCCCGGCGTCCCGGCGCTCGCCGCGGACCGCGAGGGCCGCTGCGCCCAGGATGCCCGCGTTGTTGCGGTGCACGGCCGGCACGATCGGGGTCTTCAGGTCGAGCAGCGGCAGGAACGACTCGTAGTTCTTCGAGACGCCGCCGCCGACGATGAACAGGTCGGGCGTGAACAGGAACTCCACCGTCGAGTAGTACTTCTGCAGACGCTTGGCCCACTTCTCCCAGCTGAGGTCCTCGCGCTCCTTCGCCGAGTAGGCCGCACGCGACTCCGCGTCGTGGCCGTCGATCTCGAGGTGCCCGAGCTCCGCGTTCGGGATGAGGACGCCGTCGTAGATCAGCGCCGAGCCGATACCCGTGCCGAGGGTGGTCATGATGACCAGGCCGTCCTTGTCCTTCGCCGCGCCGAACCGCGTCTCCGCATAGCCGGCCGCGTCGGCGTCGTTGACGAAGTGGATGTCGCGGCCGAGCGCCTGCTCGAACAGCTCCTCCGCGTTCAGTCCGATCCACTTCTTCGACACGTTGGCCGCGGACATGGTGACGCCGTGGCTCACGATCGCCGGGAAGCACACGCCGACCGGCACATCCGGAGCCTGTGAGGCGAGCTGGTCGACGATCTCCTTCGTGACCTCGACGATCCCGTCGGGCTTGCCGCCCTCGGGGGTGGACAGCTTGATCCGGTCGCTCAGCAGCTCACCGGACTCGAGGTCGACCAGCGCCCCCTTGATCCCCGTTCCGCCGATGTCGATGCCGATCGCATGCTTCTGCGCAGTCATGCTTCGAATCTACCGCGCCTCGCGCCCGGCGACCGATGCGGAGGCGAGGGGGAGGAAGGCGTCGTCGACGATCGAGACGATGGTCGCGTCGTCGACCGCCTCCATCCGCAGCAGCAGCTCGTGCCGCAGCAGCATCAGCGGAAGCTCGGCCACGAGTGGAGGGAGCCGCTCCAGGTCGACCTCGCCGCGCGCCTGCGCGCGTTCGAGCAGCATCCGCATCCACTGCGGCCGCTCGCCCAGGAAGCGCTCGCGGAGACCGGCGATGCCGCCCTCGGCCTCGCCGATGATCCCGGAGAAGCGCAGGAGCAGCGGAGCGGCGATCCCGCTCCTGCGCTCGTTGGACTGCCGGAGCAGGTCGAGCACGTCCTCGCGGAGGCTCCCGTGGTCGGGCACGTCGACGGGGTCGTTGCCGAGGTGGTGCCGGATCGCGGCCATCGCGAGGTCGCTGCGCGACGGCCACCTGCGCGCGATCACCGGCCTGCTCGTCCCCGCGCGGGCGGCGACCGCCTCCATGGTGAGGGCCGAGTAGCCGGACTCGTCCAGCTCCTGCCAGGCGGCCTCGAGCAGCGCGTCCTCGAGCTCGGCGCCGCGGCGACGGCGGCTGGGGGCCTGCTGAGAGTCCATTTGTGCATCTTATCGTCCGGCGCTATCGTCTCGTTAAGATACACGACCGCATCTTAAGGAGAATGTGATGGCGGAGAAGCTCGACCGGACCGTGGTCCGCACCGCGACAGCCCTGATGATCGGGGCGCTGGCGGTGGTGTTCGACACGACCATCCTGAGCATCGCCCTGCACTCGCTGGCGACCGACCTGCACACCGACGTCGCGCACATCCAATGGGTCACCACCGGCTACCTGCTGGCGCTGGCGGCGACCGTGCCGCTCTCGGCCTGGTGCCTCGCGCGCTTCGGCGGCAAGCGGGTGTGGATGGCCGCGCTCACGATCTTCCTCGTGGGCTCCGTGCTCTCGGGCCTGGCATGGGACGCGGGCAGCCTCATCGGCTTCCGCGTCCTGCAGGGGATCGGCGGCGGACTCATGCTGCCGGTGATGACGACGATGGTGATGGAGGTCGCGGGCGGCCGGCAACTCGGCCGCGTCTCCGCGGTCGTCGGCCTCCCCGCGATGGCCGGCCCGGTGCTCGGACCCGTGCTCGGCGGCCTCACCCTGGCGCTGGGCGACTGGCGCTGGATCTTCTGGGTGAACGTCCCCTTCTGCATCGCGGGTCTCCTCCTGGCCTGGCGGATGCTGCCGGGAGGCCGCGGTCGTGACCCGCGCCGCCGGCTCGACATCGTCGGCGTGCTGCTGCTCCTCCCCGGGCTCGTGGGGATCCTGCTCGGGCTCTCGGACTCGGTGCTCGACGGCGGCTTCGCGCGCCCCGACGCCTGGATCCCGCTCTGCGCCGGCGCGGCGCTCGTGGCGGCCTTCGCGCTGTGGGCCGTGCGCCGTGGCGGCCGGGCTCTGGTCGACCTCCGGCTGCTCAGGGTCCGCTCGGTCTGGTCGGCGTCATCCCTGCTGTTCCTCTCGGGGGTGGTGCTCTACGGCGCCATGCTCCTGCTTCCGCTGTCCTGGCAGGAGGTGCGCGGCACCGACGCGCTGGGTGCCGGCCTGCTGCTCGTGCCGCAGGGGCTCGGCACCCTCGCCTGCCGTCCGCTGGCCGGACGCCTGATCGACCGGGTCGGCGCCCGGTGGATCGCGGTCGTCGGATTCGCGGTCGTGACCGTCTCGACGATCCCATTCGCCCTGACTCCGTCTGCGGCCGCCGACCCTCTGCTGCTGGTGTCGCTGTTCGTGCGCGGCTTCGGCCTGGGCGCGGTGACGATGCCGCTCATGGTCGCGTCGTACCAGCAGCTGGAGGGGGAGCAGATCGCCCACTCGAGCATCCTGACGCGCACGGCGCAACAGCTCGGCGGCTCGTTCGGCACCGCCGTCTTCGCGGTGCTGCTGCAGTCGGCGGTGGCGGGTGGCGCGAGCCTCCCGGCGGCGTTCGACGCGTCCTTCTGGGTCGCGACCGCGCTGACCGCGCTGTGCGTGGCCATCGCCTTCATCCTGCCGGCGGGAGGCGCGGGCCGCACCCCGGCGACGCCCGCTGCCCGGCCGTCCGACCCCGCGGTGGCCGAAGGTGCGCCTTCCGGGGTCAGGGCAGGGTGAGGACCTCGGCCCCGCGCTCGGTCACCACGATGGTGTGCTCGAACTGCGCGGTGATGCTCCGGTCGCGGGTGACCACGGTCCAGTCGTCGTCCCACATCTCCCACTCGTGCGTGCCGAGGGTGAGCATCGGCTCGATCGTGAACACCATCCCGACCTCCATCACGTCGTCGTACGCGGGCGCCGAGTCGTAGTGGGGGATGATCAGGCCGGAGTGGAAGGAGGCGCCGACGCCGTGCCCGGTGAAGTCGCGCACGACCCCGTAGCCGAACCGCTTGGCGTACGACTCGATCGCGCGGCCGATGACGTTCACCTGGCGCCCGGGCGCGACCGTCTTGATGCCGCGGTTCAGCGCCTCGCGAGTGCGCTCCACCAGCAGGGTCACCTCCTCGCTCGCCGTCCCGGCGATGAAGGTCTGGTTGCTGTCGCCGTGGAAGCCGTTCTTGTACGCGGTGATGTCGATGTTGACGATGTCGCCCTCCTCGATCACCGTGTCGTCGGGGATGCCGTGGCACACGACCTCGTTGACCGAGCTGCAGATCGACTTGGGGTAGCCGCGGTAGCCGAGCGTGGAGGGGTAGGCGTCGTGCTCGATCAGGAACTCGTGCCCGATGGCGTCGAGCTCCTCGGTGGTGACGCCCGGTCGCACCGAGCGGCCGACCAGCTCGATCGCCTGCGCGGCGATGCGGCCCGACTCGCGGATGAGCGCGATCTCCTCCGCGGAGTACACGTCGCCGCGGTCGCTCGGCGTCGGCCCCGGCTTGCCGACGTACTCCGGCCGCCGGATCCGTGAGGGCACGGGACGCCGCGCGCTGACGCGGCCGGGGACCAGGTGACCGGCGGAATCCTTGGGCATAGGATCAAGCTTATGACCGGCGAGAACGACTACGGCATCCAGCAGGATGCCGAGCACAAGTACTGGTACAACATGAAGACCGGCGAGGTCGAGCAGGGCTTCCTGTCGCCGGCGCCCAACCGCGTCGGCCCGTTCGACACCCGCACCGAGGCCGAGCACGCCCTCGAGAAGCTGCGCGAGAACAGCGCCAAGTGGGCCGAGGAGGACGCCGAGGAGGGGCGCTGACCTTCTAGAAGCTGTGCTCCGGCCCCGGGAACTGCCCGCCCTGCACCTCGTCCTTGTAGGTGCGCGCCGCGTCCGCCAGCACCGCTTTCAGGTCGGCGTACTGCTTGACGAAGCGCGGGATGCGGCCGGTCGACAGACCGGCCCAGTCCGTCCAGACCAGCAGCTGCCCGTCCACGTGCGGGCCGGCGCCGACGCCGATCGTCGGGATGCGCAGCTCCTGCGTGACCCGCTGCGCGACGTCGGCTGGCACCATCTCCAGCACCACCGCGAAGGCTCCGGCCTCCTCTACGGCGTGTGCGTCGGCCAGCAGCTTGTCCGCGCCCGCGCCGCGGCCCTGCACGAGGTGGCCGCCGAGGCCGTGCTCGCTCTGCGGGGTGAAGCCGATGTGCGCCATGACCGGGATGCCCGCGTCGACGATGCGGCGGATCTGCTCGGCGCTGCGCTCGCCCCCCTCCAGCTTGACGGCGTGCGCCCCGGTCTCCTTCATGAAGCGCACGGCGGTGTGCAGCGCCTCCTGCGGGCCGGTCTCGTACGAGCCGAAAGGCATGTCGGCGACGACGAACGCGCGCTTCACGGCTCTGGCCACCGCCCGGGTGAGCGGGATGAGCTCGTCGACCGTCACCGGGAGGGTGGTGTCGTAGCCGAGCACGTTGTTGCCGGCCGAGTCGCCGACCAGCAGGAAGTCGATCCCGGCCTCGTCGAAGATCTGGGCGGTGAGCATGTCGTAGCTCGTGAGGCCGGTGAAGGGCGCGCCCTCCTCCTTCGCCGCCTGGAAGTGCCGGGTGCGCACGCGCTTCAGCGCCTGCATCGACCCGGTCGCGGGATGCACGCTCGGCACGGGGGACTGCTCGCTCATGCGCCCCAGTCTAGGGCGGCCGTTCCACTAGTCTGGGAGGGCTGACGAAAGGGGCAGGATGGACAAGCAGCGCGACTTCGTTCTTCGCACGATCGAGGAGCGTGGCATCAAGTTCGTGAGGCTCTGGTTCACCGACGTCGTCGGCACGCTCAAGTCGGTGGCGCTCGCCCCGGCGGAGGTCGAGGGCGCGTTCGCCGAGGGCCTCGGCTTCGACGGCTCCGCGATCGAGGGGCTGACCCGCGCGTACGAGTCCGACCTGCTGGCGCACCCGGACCCGACCACGTTCCAGATCCTCCCGTGGCGCGGCGAGATCGACCCCACGGCCCGGATGTTCTGCGACATCACGACGCCCGACGGCCAGCCGGCCGTCTCCGACCCGCGCAACGTGCTCAAGCGCACGCTCGAGAAGGCGGCCGACCGCGGCTTCACCTTCTACACGCACCCCGAGATCGAGTTCTACCTGCTCAAGTCGTCGTCGTTCGGCGAGGAGGGGCCGGAGCCGGTCGACTCCGCCGGCTACTTCGACAACGTGCCGGGCGGCACCGCGCACGACTTCCGCCGCCGGTCGGTGCGGATGCTGGAGGATCTCGGCATCTCCGTCGAGTTCAGCCACCACGAGGCCGGCCCCGGCCAGAACGAGATCGACCTCCGCTACGCCGACGCCCTGACCACCGCGGACAACATCATGACGTTCCGCACGGTCATCAAAGAGGTGGCGATCGAGCAGGGCGTCTACGCCACCTTCATGCCCAAGCCGCTCTCCGGCCAGCCGGGCAGCGGGATGCACACCCACATGTCGCTCTTCGAGGGCGACACCAACGCCTTCTTCGAGGCAGGCGCCCAGTACCAGCTGTCGCGGATCGGCCGCCAGTTCATCGCGGGGCTGCTGCGCCACGCACCCGAGATCACGGCCGTCACCAACCAGTTCGTCAACTCCTACAAGCGGCTCTGGGGCGGCGACGAGGCGCCGAGCTTCGTCTCGTGGGGCCACAACAACCGGTCGGCCCTCGTCCGCGTGCCGCTCTACAAGCCCAACAAGGGCCAGAGCTCGCGGGTGGAGTACCGCGCCATCGACTCCGCCGCCAACCCGTACCTCGCCTTCTCGCTCATGCTGGCCGCCGGCCTCAAGGGCATCGAGGGCCAGTACGAGCTGCCGCCCGAGGCCGAGGACAACGTCTGGGAGATGAGCGACGCCGAGCGGCGCGCGCTCGGCTACAGCCCGCTCCCGGCCAGCCTCGACCATGCCATCTCGCTGATGGAGGAGTCGGAGCTCGTGGCGGAGACGCTGGGGGAGTCGGTCTTCAACTACGTGCTGCTGAACAAGCGGCGGGAGTGGGCGCAGTACCGGTCGCAGGTGACGCCGTTCGAGCTGCGGACCAACCTCGAGATCCTCTGAGCCGCCGCCGGACCCGCACCGCCGTGACCCGCGAGAAGCTTCCTCTGACGACGCTCGCCCGCGCGGGCTTCGTCGGGCTCAGCTCGGTGCGCGCGGAGCTCGACGAGCTGGTCGAGCTCACGGGCCTGCCGCTCGACGACCTCCTGCCCGCGCTGTCGGCCGCCGCCGACCCTGACACCGCGCTGGCGCTCATCCTGCGCCTGTTGCGGCACGCGCCCGTGCAGACCACGCGGTACGTGCCCTCGCTCAACGACGCGAGGCGGCTGCTGCGCGTCATCGGGGCGTCGGAGGGGGCGGCCGAGTTCTTCCTCCGCCAGCCCGCCGAGCTGTCGGCGCTCGACTACCCGATCACCTCCCTCCCGACGGCCGAGGAGCTGCGCGACGACCTGCTCGCGAGCGTCGGCGCGGTCGACGGGTTCGCCACGATCACCGAGGAGCCGGCCTGGACCGCCCTGCGTGTCCGCTACCGCCGCCGGCTGGTGCAGCTCGCGAGCTTCGACCTCGAACAGGAGGACCCGGTCGCCGGGCTCGACGGTGTGGCCGCCGCGCTCTCCGACCTCGCCGCCGCCGCGCTGGAGGCCTCCCTCGCCGTCGCGCGGGCGCAGACCGCGGGCAGCGGCCCCGGCCGGTTCCCCGAGGCCGAGGTGCGCGCGACGCCGTTCGCCGTCATCGGGATGGGCAAGGCCGGCGCCCGCGAGCTCAACTACGTCAGCGACGTCGACGTGATCTTCGTGACCGAGGGAGTGGAGGAGGCCGGGCTCTCGTCCGGCCGTGCGGTCGACATCGCGACGCGGCTGGCGATGCTCACCATGCGCGGCATCCACGAGCCGGCGATCGAGCCGGGGCTGTGGGAGGTCGACCCCAACCTCCGGCCAGAGGGCAAGGACGGCGCCCTGGTCCGGACGCTGGAGTCTCACATCGCCTATTACGACCGCTGGGCGAAGGGCTGGGAGTTCCAGGCCCTTCTCAAGGCGCGCCCGCTCGCCGGCGACCGCGACCTGGGGGAGCGGTACGTCGCCGCGCTCGCCCCGAAGGTGTGGAGCAGCGCCTCCCGCGAGAACTTCGTCGAGTCGGTGCAGGGGATGCGCGAGCGCGTCACCGCGCACATCCCCGACGACGAGGTGCAGCACCAGCTCAAGCTCGGCCCCGGCGGCCTGCGCGACGTGGAGTTCACCGTGCAGCTGCTCCAGCTCGTCCACGGCCAGACCGACGAGCAGGTCCGGCAGCGCGCGACCCTCCCCGCCCTGGCGGCGCTGGCGGAGCAGGGGTACATCGGCCGCGAGGAGTCGGCGGCCTTCTCGCACGACTACCGGACGCTGCGGCTCATGGAGCACCGCCTCCAGCTGCGCCGCCTCTCCCGCACGCACCTGATGCCGCGGGACGAGGGCGATGTCCGCATCCTCGCCCGGGCCACCGGCCTCGCCACCAGCGCGGAGCAGCTGCTGACCCAGTGGGCGGAGGTCAAGCTCCGCGTCCGGGGCCTGCACGAGCGGCTGTTCTACCGGCCGCTGCTGAGCGCGGTCGCCAGCACCTCCGCCGAGGATGCCCGGCTCGGCGGCGGCGCCGAGCTGACCAGCGCGCAGGCGGAGGCGCGGCTCGCCGCGATCGGCTTCCGCGACCCGCGCGGCGCGCTCGCGCACATCGCCGCGCTGACCGCCGGCGTGTCCCGCCGGGCGACGATCCAGCGGCACCTGCTGCCGGTGCTGCTGCAGTGGTTCACCGACGGCGCCGACCCCGACTACGGCCTCCTCACCTTCCGCCGGCTCAGCGAGGAGCTGGGGTCGACCCACTGGTATCTGCGGATGCTGCGCGACTCCACCGGCGCGGCCGAGCGGCTGACCCGGGTGCTGTCCGGCTCCCGCTACGCCGGCGAGTTGCTGGGCCGCATCCCCGAGGCCGTGGCCTGGCTGGAGTCGGAGGACGACCTCCGCCCGCGCTCGCCCGGGCTGCTGCGTGAGGAGACGCTCGCCATCCTCGCCCGGCACGCGGCTCCCGAGTCGGCCGCGGCCGCGCTGCGCGCGGTGCGCCGCCGGGAGGTGCTGCGGCTCGCGTTCTCGGGCATCCTGGGCTTCGCGACGATCGAGGAGCTCGCCCGGGGACTGAGCGACGTCAACGAGAACCTGCTGGAGGGCGTGCTGGCGGCGATCCGTGCGTCACGGGAGGATGCGGCCGGGCTGGAGTTCGCGATCATCGGGATGGGCCGCTTCGGCGGGAGGGAGCTCGGCTTCGGCTCGGACGCCGACGTCATGTACGTCTTCCGCTCACGCGCCGCCGACTCCGGCGACGCCTCCGTGTCCGGTGACGCCGCCGTGGCTGTCGACCAGGAGGCCGCGCACCGCGCCGCCCTCGCCATCGTCTCCGACCTCAATCGTCTCACGGAGGACAACCGCCTCCCGCTCGACCTCGACATCGGCCTGCGCCCCGAGGGCAAGAACGGCCCTCCTGTGCGCTCCCTCGACTCCTACCGGGCGTACTACCGCCGCTGGTCGCTGACCTGGGAGGCCCAGGCCCTGCTGCGCGCCCGCGGCGTGGCGGGCGACCAGGCCCTGCTCGACGACTTCACCGCGCTGGCCGACGAGATCCGCTACCCGGCGAGCATCGGCGAGCAGGAGGTGCGCGAGGTCAAGCGCATCAAGGCCAGGGTCGAGAACGAGCGGCTCCCGCAGGGCGCCGACCCGGCCCGGCACCTCAAGCTCGGCCGCGGCTCGCTGAGCGACGTGGAGTGGTTCGTGCAGCTGATCCAGCTGCAGCACGCGGCGGCCGTCCCGGAACTGCGGACGACCTCCACCCTCGACGCCCTCGCCGTCGCTGCCGAGCACGGCCTCGTGGCGGAGGACGACGCGGCGAAGCTGCGCGAGGCCTGGGTCTTCGCCTCCCGGGTCCGCTCGGCGATGACCCTCTGGACGAACAAGACGGCCGACGTGCTCCCCTCCGACCGCGTCGCCCTCGACGGCGTGGCCCGCCTGATGGAGTACCCGCCCGGCTCGGCGTCGCGCCTGGAGGAGGACTACCTCGGCGTGACCCGCCGCGCGCGGGCCGTCTTCGAGCGCGCGTTCTACGGCCCGCCGCAGCGGCCGACGGCGACGGCCTGAGCGCGGCGGTCTAGTCCGCCGGTATCAGCGTGAAGTCGGCCGCCGGGTCGGCGATGCCCTCGGCGAAGGCGGCGAGACTGTCGGAGCGGGAGTCGATGCGCCAGTCGTTGGTCGAGCGTTCGCCGCCGACGTAGCTGGTGATCGCGAGGCTGAACCACGAGAACCCGATGATGTCGGCGTTCTTCGGGTCGTGGAACTGCTCGAAGAAGCTCTTCACCCAACCCGGCTTGTGGCCGTCGGTCTCCGAGGCCCCCACCTCCGCCAGGAAGATCGGTTTGGCGGTCAGCGCGCGCAGCTGGTCGAGGCTCCGGTCGAAGGTGTAGCCCGCGGTGAAGTCGTTGCCCGCACGCCACGGCGGTCGCAGGTAGCCCGACAGGCCGACCCAGTCGACGTAGTCGTCGCCCGGGTAGTAGCCGGCCAGGAACGCCTGGGTCGTGTGGGAGGCCGGCTGCATGTTGTTGACGATGTTCGGCGCCCACACCCAGACGACGAGCGCGTTCGCACCCTCCGCCTGGAAGATGTCGTGCACGTGCCGCCACATCTTCACGTAGTCGCCGGGGTTGTTGCCGTTGATCGCCTTGCCGCGGCCGTTCAGCTCCGACCACGGGTACCAGGTGCCGTTCATCTCGTGATCGAGGCGGATGGCGAGTGGGAGGCCGGTCGCGACGATGTCCTTCGCGTACTGGTGCAGGTACGCGTCGAACTCGCCGCCGATGATCTTCGGCAGGGAGTACTCGGGGGCGCTGTTCGAGTTGTTGGCCGCGCCGATGGGCCGTGACTCCCATGTCATCAGGGGGAGGCGGCCCTGCTGCCACGCGCGCTGGACGGCGCTGACGCGGAAGTCCTCGTCCCAGCCGCTGAAGTAGCCGACGACATTCGGCTCCACACCGATCTTCTTCGCCGTCGCGTCGAGCGTCGCCCAGTTGAACGGCGCCTGCTCGGTGTACATGCCGAAATACCGATGCTCCGGGTGGAGGAGGGCGTCACGGCTCGGGGCGGTGATGACCGTCGGGGGCTGCGGCTCGGGCGACGGCGTGCCTCCGCCCGGGGAGCCGGCGGAGCCGTGCCTCGGGGATGTCGCGGGTTGCTCGGCCCGCGACGGCTGGTCGGCCCCCGCGCCCGTGCCCGTGCCCGGGTCCGTCCCGGCGTCGGCCTGCGCCTCGAGAGCGCCGAGCCGGTCCTGCGTCTGCGCGAGCTGCTGCTGCAGCCCGGCCACCTGCTTCGCGTGCGCGGCCGCCGACGCCGCCGCGGCCTCGGCGGCGTGCTTGAGCTTGCCGTCTTGGGAGGCGACCCTCCCCTTCGCGGCCGTGAGTTGCTGCTGCAGCAACCGGTTCTTCGCGGTCAGCGGATTGGCGGCCGCGACGACCGTATCGGCCGCCTCGCGAACCGGACTGTCCGGCGACGACCACACGAACCACGACACCGCGCCGAGAGTTACGACGAGCGTGGAGGCGGCCACGGCGGTGAGACGGGCGTTGGTGCGGTTGCGGGCCCAGAAGTGCGGGGTGCGGTTCGACATGCGTGCCCTCCGTGTCGGGAGAAGGTGGCGCATCCACGTCGTCGGGGATCGGGTGGCCCCATTCTGGGGGTCACCCCCGGAGGCGGCAAGAACAGCGGAAACGAATTAACCTCACCGAAACCCGCGCATCACACGGAGGACACGCGGGCTTGACGACCCGACACGCGGAAGGGCCGCACCCCGATCCGGGATGCGGCCCTCCTGCTGTGCCTGCTGCGCGGGATCAGACCCCGTAGTACAGCTCTACTTTCGTCACGCGATCGATCCAATTCGTCGGCGACAAACAGGCGGGCACCCGTTTTGGGGCCGGACCCGCGGCACCTTCGGACCTGTGCAACTCGATAGCGTGGACGCGTCGGTCTAGGGCTGAGAATTGCCAGTCGTGGCTGTCGCATTCTCAGACGTAGGAACCGGAGCTAACATGCCACGCCGTCGCACCACCGCGATCATCGTCACGTCTGTGGCAGTCCTCGTGGTGGCCGCGGTCGGCGGGGGAGTCTGGTCCGTCATCAATTCGATGAACGGCTCGTTGAGCCTGACCGCAGCCTCACCATCAACTGTCCCCACCGTGGCAGCCACGCCGGTGGACGAGGAGGAGGCCGCGAAGGTCGCCGCGGAGAAGGCGGCAAAGGGCCTTACCCTCGGGGCGGCCCTTACCGAGCAGCAGGCGAAGACGATCAGCCACTACTGGCAGGGAGCACTTCTGCCCTATGCGATGGCCGATGGCACCAAGGTGCTCATCGCCCGCGACCAGCCGCTGCCCGAGAACGTCAAGGTGGACGCCGGGAAGAAGCTCACCGCCGCGGCCCAGACAGGCGCTGCCCGACAGAGCTACAACGAGGAGATCATTGCCGCCTCGAAGACGGTCGCTTACGAGGTCGGGCACAACGTGAAGACCATCACCTACCTGAACACCTACGTCGCCCCCGACTACGAGCACCGCGGCTGGACCTGGATGAACGGGGTCGACGGGCAGCAGTACGACTCGGCTGACGCCGCGATTGCCGCGCTAGGCCCGATCCCACCTGGCACCGAGATCATCGTCAGCCAGTGACCAGGAGACCCACATGCCTCGCCGCCACACTCGCGCCATCGCTATCACCTCGGCCGCCGTCGTCGCTGTCGCTGCGCTCAGCGTCGGCGCCTATGCGGTGATGACGTCTATGGACCACTCGTTCAGCTTCGCCGCGGCCGGCCCGTCAAAGCCGCCGATCGCTGCACCGACCCCCGTCGACGAAGTGGAAGCTGCGAAGCTCGCCGCGGAGAAGGCCGCGAAGGGTCTGGCCGCCGGCGCAGTCCTCACCGCCGACCAAGCGAAGACGATCGCCCATTACTGGCAGGGCAACCTTCTCCCGTACAAAATGGCCGACGGCACCTACGTGCTCGTCGCCCGCGACCAGCAGCTGCCGGAGAGTGTGCGCGAAGACGCCGGCAAGCGGGTCGGGCTTACCAACCGCGCGGATGCAGACGCGAACGACTCCGCTCTCACGGGCGTCGCAGCCCTTCAGCGAGCTCTGACGGCGGACACGGGCCATCGCGTCTTCATCGTTTCGCACGCATACACGTACCTCCTCCCGGATGCCGAAGCGATGGGATGGACGTGGGTCTCGTCGGCGATCGGTGGGCAGGAGCAGTTCCCTGACGCCGCAGCCGCGGTCGCCGCAAGCCGTGCCGTAGTCGGCCCCGATGTCGAGATCATCGTCAGCCGATGAAGGAGCCCGGCATGCCCCGTCGTCGCCGTACCGCCGCCCTTATCACCACGATCACGGTCCTCGTCCTGGCCGCCGTCGGTCGGTCGTCCCGGTCGGCGGGGTCATCGACGAGGACGCCGCCCTCGAGTTGCGACGTGAGATGCCGGACAGCGGCGACTTCGCGTACAAGATGCCCGACGGGCGGTGGATCAAGACAAACCGGCATCAGCCGATGCCGGCCGAGGTTATCGCGATCGAGCAAGGGAAAGCGGATGCGTTGCCGCTACCGGCAGGCGATAACGCCGACGAATGGATGCGCCATTCAACGAGCGAGCACGGCGCGAGGAGACTACACGTTCTAGACCGGGCGCGACGCGGTGCTTGTCTACCAGGGGCTCCAGGGTTCGCACGGGGTGAACAACGTGATGTGGCAGATCGCTGCACCACTCAGCGTCCTGAATCAGCTGCCCGCGGGAGGTAACGGCTGGAGCACCGCGGACGAGGCCGTCGCGCATGCTCGGGCGATTGTCAGCAGCCTCCCCGAGTCCACCGGATGGGACATCGTCGTCGCCCATCAGAGGTGATCAGCACGGCTCTGCGCTTCTCGAACCGCCGGAGCCTCGGACGGACGGAGCATCATCCGATGCCGGGTGATCAGCGGCTCACCTGAAACCCGCAGGCGCGACGTTCTGGCGCGTGCGGGGGCCTGGCGGACACGCGGAAGGGCCGCACCCCGATCCGGGATGCGGCCCTCCTGCTGTGCCTGCTGCGCGGGATCAGACCCCGTAGTACAGCTCGTACTCGAACGGGTGCGGGCGCTGCGCGAGGGGCTTGATCTCCTTCTCGCGCTTGTACTCGATCCACGTCTCGATGAGCTCGGGGGTGAACACGCCGCCCGCGGTCAGGAAGTCGTGGTCGGCCTCCAGCGCGTCCAGGGCCTCGCCGAGCGACGCCGGCACCTGGGGGATGTTCTTGGCCTCCTCCGGCGGGAGCTCGTAGAGGTCCTTGTCGACCGGCTCGTGCGGCTCGATGCGGTTCTTGATGCCGTCGAGGCCGGCCATGAGCTGCGCGGCGAACGCGAGGTACGGGTTGCCGGAAGCGTCGGGCGCGCGGAACTCGATGCGCTTGGCCTTCGGGTTGGTGCCCGTGATCGGGATGCGGATCGACGCCGAGCGGTTGCCGGCCGAGTAGACCAGGTTGACCGGGGCCTCGAAGCCGGGGACCAGGCGGTGGAACGAGTTCACCGTCGGGTTGGTGAACGCCAGGACGGCCGGGGCGTGCTTGAGCAGGCCGCCGATGTACCAGCGCGCGACGTCGGAGAGGCCGCCGTAGCCCGCCTCGTCGTAGAACAGCGGCTTGCCGTCGTTCCACAGCGACTGGTGGGTGTGCATGCCGGAGCCGTTGTCGCCGAAGAGCGGCTTCGGCATGAAGGTGGCGGTCTTGCCCCACTCGGCGGCGGTGTTCTTGACGATGTACTTGAACTTCAGGATGTCGTCCGCCGCGTGGACCATCGTGTCGAACTTGTAGTTGATCTCGCCCTGGCCGGCGGTGCCGACCTCGTGGTGCGAGCGCTCGACCTCGAGGCCCGCGTCCACCAGCTTGAGGACGATGTCGTCGCGCAGGTCGGCGTGCTGGTCGACCGGCGAGACGGGGAAGTAGCCGCCCTTGTACGGGGTCTTGTTGGCGAGGTTGCCGCCCTCCTCGACGCGGCCCGAGTTCCAGGCGCCCTCGCTGGAGTCCACCGCGTAGAAGCTCGAGTGCTGGTTCACCTCGTAACGCACGTCGTCGAAGATGTAGAACTCCGCCTCGGGGGCGAAGAAGGCCGTGTCGGCGATGCCGGTCGAGGCCAGGTACTTCTCGGCCTTCTTGGCCACCTGGCGCGGGTCCTTCGCGTAGATCTCGCCGTTGCGCGGGTTGTAGATGTCGAACACCATGATCAGCGTGCGCTCGGCACGGAACGGGTCGATGTAGGCGGTCGAGACATCCGGGATCAGTTGCATGTCCGACTCGTGGATCGACGCGAAGCCGCGGATGGACGAGCCGTCGAAGAGCTGACCGACGGAGAAGAACTCCTCGTCGACGCTCGCAGCGGGGATGTTGAAGTGCTGCTGCACACCGGGCAGGTCGGTGAAGCGGATATCAAGGAACTTGACGTCGGTGTCCTTGATGAACTTGAGCACCTCGGAAGAATCACGGAACATACGGAGGACTCCCAATGGCTTGCGTGTGACGGACTGCGCATGCAGCCCGGACTCCACGCTAGGGGGAGGCCGTTTCCCTCCCGTGACGCAAATGTTTCCGGGATGTTACGCATACCTCGGCCCGGTAAGCTCGTCGGGTGCCGCAGAATCCCTCCTCCCGCTCCGGGGACATCGCCCCCAGCCGCTATCCGGGCGAGCGGCTCGGCCTTCCGGAGACCGGCCCGCGCTCGGTGGGACGCGCCGGGCGGCGCATCGGAGCGATCGTCGTGGACTGGGCGCTGGCGTCGCTGATCTCGGCCGCATTCTTCCGGTACGACCCGCTGGCCAACATCCTCATCTTCGCCGTCATGCAGATCGTGTTCATCCCGACCATCGGCGGCAGCATCGGGCACCGGCTGTTCGGGATGCGCGTCGTGCCGATCCGCGGAGGCTGGGTGGGCGTGTGGCGCCCGATCGTGCGCACCGCGCTGCTGTGCGTCGTGATCCCGGCCCTCGTCTGGGACTCGGACCAGCGCGGCTTCCACGACAAGATCGCCGGCACCGTCCTCCTCCGCGCCTAGCCGGTCCGGTCGCCAGCCGCCGAGTACGCAGAAAGTCCGCGGACTCGACGCGAATCCACGGACTTTCTGCGTACTCGGCTGGTGCCTAGCGGGCGCGCTGGGCCCGGACCTTCATCGGGTCGATGCCCTTCGGGATCGGCATGGAGTTCTCGAGCGACTGGAGGCGGTTGCTGATGGCCAGCACCTCTGCCTTGGTCAGCGTCGGCTTGATCTTGGAGAGGGTGCGCGGGATCTTATGCAGCGGCACGGAGTCGGCGTCCGGCCCGACGCTGATGGTCGTGACGGGGACGTTCGGCAGCACGCGGGTGACCTTGCGGCGCTCCTCCTCGACCATGCGGCGGGTGCGGGTCTGCGGGCCCTCGCTGATGAGCACCACGCCGCCGCGGCCGGTGGCACGGTAGACCGCGTCCTGCGTCTTGCCGTTGACAGCGACGGGCATCTCCGACCCGCGCCAGCTCCGGCGCAGGGAGGAGCGCAGCACGGCGCCGACCGCACCCGGCTGGCCCTCGATCTGCGAATAGGCCGCCCGCTCGGCGCGCCGGCCGAGGATGATGAGGCCGATCAGCACGCCGGCGAGCACGCCCGCGAGGATCCACAGCACCATCGTGAAGACGTTGCCGCCCGACAGGAACACCGCCAGCAGGATGCCCGCGACGATCGGCAGCGCGATGCCGAGAACGATGTACAGCACCGCCCGGTTGTCGTAGCGGCGGGTCATCTGGAAGACCTGCCACATCTGCTTCAGCCGACCGGGCTCCTTGGTGGACTTGTCCTTGCGTGCCATGGTCTCAAGGATACCGGCTCGGCCGCGTCCGGGATGCGTCGTTCGCCGCAGGGGGACGGGTCGGGCGGCGCCGGTCAGGAGACGGCCTGGGCGAAGCCCTCCCGCTCCTCGCCGAGATGCGCGAGCGACTCCGGAAGCGCACGCCCCTTCGCGGCCATGGAGCGCGCGTACAGCCGCCCCGCCCGGTACGACGAGCGGACGAGCGGCCCGGCGAGCACGCCCAGGAACCCGACCGCCTCCGCCTCCTCCTTCAGCTCGACGAACTCGTCCGGATGCACCCAGCGGGCGACCGGCAGGTGACGCGGGCTCGGCCGCAGGTACTGGGTGATGGTGAGAATGTCCGTGCCGGCGTCGTGGAGGTCGCGCAGCGCCTGGCTGATCTCGTGCCGCTCCTCGCCCATCCCGAGGATGAGGTTCGACTTGGTGATGAGGCCGGCGGCGCGTCCCTGGGTCAGCACGTCCAGGGAGCGCTCGTAGCGGAACGCGGGGCGGATGCGCCGGAAGATCCGCGGCACGGTCTCCACATTGTGCGCGAACACCTCCGGCCGCGCGTCGAAGACCTGCCCCAGGTGCTCCGGCCGCCCCGAGAAGTCGGGAACCAGGATCTCCACGCCCGTGCCGGGACTCGCCGCGTGGATGGCGCGGATCGTCTCGGCGTACAGCCACGCGCCCTCGTCGGGGAGGTCGTCGCGGGCGACCCCGGTCACCGTGGAGTAGCGCAGCCCCATCCGGGCGACGGACTCGGCGACGCGCCGCGGCTCGTCGCGGTCGAACTCGGCGGGCTTGCCGGTGTCGATCTGACAGAAGTCACAGCGCCGGGTGCACTGCGAGCCGCCGATGAGGAACGTCGCCTCGCGATCCTCCCAGCACTCGTAGATGTTCGGGCAGCCGGCCTCCTGGCAGACCGTGTGCAGCTCCTCGCCGGTCACGAGCTGGTGGAGCTGCCGGTACTCCGGCCCCATACGGGCGCGCGTCTTGATCCACGCCGGCTTGCGCTCGATCGGGGTCTCGGCGTTGCGGACCTCCAGGCGCAGCATCCGGCGGCCGTCGGGTGCTGCGGCGGTCATGCGGCGGCTCTCGTCGTGGTGGGGACGGCGGAGGCGGAGCTGGCGCCTGCCGAATCGAGCACAGCTGTGAGCGCGTCGGCGATGAAGGGGGCGACATCCTGCGGCGTGACCGTGCGGCCGGTCTCGCGCGAGATGGTCGTGACACCGGCGTCGCGGATGCCGCACGCGACGATCCGCTCGTACGGCTCGGTGCTGTTGGAGCAGTTGAGGGCGAAGCCGTGCATGGTGACGCCCTCGGCGACCCGGATCCCGATCGCGGCGATCTTCTCGTCCCGGGTGCGGCGCCCGTCGGCGGGCAGCCAGACGCCGGAGCGACCCGCCACGCGGACCCCGGTGACGCCGAATCGTGCGAGCACCTCGATGAGCATCGTCTCGAGCCGGCGGACGTACGCCACGACATCCACCGGATCGGGCAGCCGCACGATCGGGTAGCCCACGAGCTGGCCGGGGCCGTGCCAGGTGAGCTTGCCGCCGCGGTCGACGTCGATCACGGGTGTGCCGTCGTCGCCGCTGCTCGGGCGCTCGTCGGGCTCGGTGCGGCGGCCCGCGGTGTAGACGGCGGGGTGCTCGAGGAGGAGCAGGGAGTCGGCCGCGCGTCCGGCGACCACATCGGCGTGGATGGCGCGCTGACGGGCGAGCGCGTCGAGGTAGGGGACCGGCGCCATCAGACCGGCGGTGTCGACGGTGAGCATGCAGACAGCATATCTGGACTGAGTCTATTAATCGCATTGAAGGCTCTGCACAGGCGTGGGGGCGACGCATCTTCTCCACCGATGCGAAGGAGTCGCTCGAGAGGCGTTGCGGCACGGACTGGGATGGATGCATGAATGTCGATCCCGCACCGCCTGTCGCTTCCCCGCGTACCCGGTTGCCGTCATCACGTCCGCCGCGCGTCGCGGCGGCGGTGCCGGCTGCTCGGTCGCGCTCCGCCGGAGACGCGCTGCGCCGTCCGGCGGCGGCGATCGCGGCAGCGAACCGGTGGCAGGTGGAGGCGGCACCGGCGCCTCCGGTCGGTGGCCATGCCGCAGTCGTGACCGGTGACGATCTGACGGTGCCTGCCGTCCTCTGGGTCCGCACGGAGTCGCTCGCCGCCGACGCCGACGCCCGCCAGGAGTGCGGCTCGGAGCACGTGACCCGGGTCGTCCGCCGGCTTCCGGAGCGGCGGAGCCGCGTCGGGCCGGTTCACGCCGTGCTGCTGGAGCACGCGTGCGGCGGCACGCTGAAGGAGCGGCTCGGCAGCGGGCCGCCGCTGCGGGTGGGGGAGGCCGTGACCATCCTCCTCGGCGTCGCGACCGCGCTCGCGGACCTGCACGCTGCCGGCTGGGGAGGCGCGCTGCCTCGGCCGGAGGATGTCGCCTTCCGCAGCGACGGCTGCCCCGTCCTCGCGTGGCTGCAGCGGCCCGTGCCGCTCGACGCCGACGCGGAGGCGGCCGACCGCCGCGCGTTCCGCTCGCTGAGCCGGACGCTGTGCGATGCGATCCCGGAGGAGACCGCCAGGCGGCTCCTCGAGACCGTCGCGGATGTCACCGCGCTACGCGGCTGGGAGCGCATCCGTGCTGCACTGCTGCGGGAGGAGCCTCCCGGTGTCGTGACCCTGCCCGCGCAGCGAGCGGACGATGAGGGCCAGGCGGGGCGTGCCGGGCCGGACGTGCGCCGCCGGCCGCCAGGCAGGCGGGAGCCCGGGATGCCGCACGGGGATCCCGTCGGCGGAAGTCCGCCATCGCTCGCCGAACGCCTCGTGGCGGCGATCGAGTCCGAGCCGCTCCGGCGCCGGCTCGACAGCATGCGGGCGCGCCTGCGGCGAAGACCCGGACTGATCGTCGCCGCTCTGGTGCCGGTCGTCGTCGCCGTGGGGGTGCTGGTGCTCGTACCGGGTGGAGGCGGCGGTGCGCAGGGCGCGCAAGGCGCGCAGGGCGCGCAGGGCGCGCAGGGCGCGCAGGGCGCGCAGGGCGCGCAGGGCGCGCAGGGCGCGCAGCAGGGCGCGCGGGGAGAGCACGGAGGGCAGGGAGAGCGCGGAGATCAGGGAGAGCAGGGAGAGCAGAGAGCGCGGGGAGAGCGGGGCGCCCGGGCCACGGCAGCCGCGACGGCGAATGCGTCGCGATCGGGTCCTCCGCACACGGCTGCAGCGGCTCCCGGAGACGCGTCTGCCGCGGCAACGCCGCGCTCCAGCAAGGCCCCGGCGGGCGCGGGCGATGCCCGGGACGGCGGCGATGCCCGGGCCGGGGGAGACGCCCGGGACGGGGATGACCCCGTCGCCGCGGCGCACGTGCTGCTGGAGCGCCGTCACGACTGCTTCTCCGCACGGAAGCCGTCGGCGCGGTGTCTGGAGGAGGTGGTGCAGCGGGGGAGCGAACTGCTCACGCGGGAGGAGGCGGCGCTCGGCGACCCCGGTGCGGCGGCGGAGCGCGACTACACGGGGGCGCAGGTCGCGCTCGTGCAGCGCTGGGCGCGGGCGGCGCTGGTCACGGTCGCACCGGGCGACGGACGGCGCCAGGACGGCGCGCGGGAGCCGGGCGGCGCAGGACAAGGCGCAGAGGAAGAGGCCGCGCAACGCGAACCGGCCTCGCTCCTGCTGGTGCGGAGCGAGGCCGGGTGGCGGTTGCGGGAGGTGTTCCCGTGAGTGGCGTGGCGGGGACTAGATGCCGAGGTTGCCCTCGAAGTCGCCGGCCTCCAGGCGGTTCTTCACGGCCACCAGGAAGCGGGCCGCGTCGGCGCCATCCACGATGCGGTGGTCGTACGAGAGCGCCAGGTACACCGTCGAGCGGATGGCGATCGAGTCGGTGCCGTCCGCCGTGATGACGACCGGGCGCTTCGTCACGATGCCCGTGCCCAGGATGGCGACCTGCGGGAGGAACACCACCGGGGTGTCGAACAGCGCGCCGCGCGATCCGGTGTTGGTCAGCGTGAAGGTGCCGCCCGCGAGCTCGTCCGGCTTGAGGCGGTTGTCGCGGGTGCGCTCCGCCAGGTCGGAGATCTGCGCGGCGAGGCCGGCCAGGTCGAGCTCGGAGGCGTTGCGCACCACCGGGGTGAGCAGGCCGCGCTCGGTGTCCACGGCGATCGACAGGTTCTCGTGGTCCGGGTACACGATGTTGTCGCCGTCGACCGTGGCGTTGATGACCGGGTAGGTCTTCAGCGCCTCGGAGGCGGCCAGGGCAAAGAACGGCAGGAAGGAGAGCTTGACGCCCGTCTTGGCCTGGAAGTCCTTCTTCACGCGGTCGCGCAGCGCGGCCACCTTGGTGACGTCGACCTCGACGACCGACGTCAGCTGGGCGGTCGACTGCATCGAGACGACGGCGCGCTCGGCGACGACCTTGCGCAGACGCGACATCGGCTGGGTCGTGCCGCGCAGCGGCGAGACCTCGGCGACCGGGGCCGCGGCCGGGGCGGACGACGCGGCGGCGGCGGGCTGCGCGGCCGAGAGGATGTCCTCCTTGCGGATGCGTCCGCCGACACCGGTGCCGGTCACGGTGGAGAGGTCCACGCCCTGCTCGTTCGCGAGCTTGCGGACGATCGGGGTGATGTACCCGGCGTTGCCGGCGTGCGCGCCGGACGAGGCCGGGGCCTGCTCCGCGGCGGGAGCCTGCGCGGGTGCGGCCTGCGCCGGGGCAGCGGGTGCCGGGGCAGCAGGTGCC
>NZ_JBPGXM010000063.1:0-21395 GCF_056755495.1 Leifsonia sp. KNZ12-8B | reverse complement strand
CCCCCCCCCCCCAGCCCGGCCCCCGCCCCCCCCCCCCGCGCGCGTCCCCCCCCCCCCCCGGGGGCGGCCCCCCCCCCCACCCCCGGGGACGGATGGTGGGTGAGGAGGCTGGACTCAGGGGGTCGGCGGGCGGCGACGGGCGGTGATCAGGAGGATCACCACGCCGGCGATCGCGAGCACGACGATCGCGACGCCGATGCCGATGACGAGGCCGAGGTCGGTCGATCCCGCCGTCTGCAGGGGCTGCGGGGTGGAGGCCGTGGCCTGGGCGGTGCTCGTCCCTCCCGGCTCCTGGGCGGCCGGCGTCGCGGTGGCGGAGGCCGGAGGCGCGCCGCACGGTGTCGTCGCGCTGCCCGCCGCCTCCGCGGTGCCGGCCGGTGGCTGGTACTGGAAGGCGTACGAGCTCGAGACGGTGTGACCGTCGGCCGAGACGATCTGGTACGTGACCGTGTACTGCCCGCCCGCACCGAGGGCGACCGGAGCGGTGACCGCGCGGTCGGCCACGGTCGCGCAGCCGGTCTCGAAGTGCTGCTTCGCCGTATCCGTCACGGTCAGGAGGGTGCTCGAGCCGTCCCCGGAGAGGTCGAGCACGCGATCGTTGAACGTCAGCGTGACGGTGCTCGGCGGCGCGGTGACGGTGGCGTCGGCCGCCGGGTCGCTGCTCACGAGGTAGTCGTGGGCCGAGGCCGCGGCCGTCGGCAGCAGGGCGAGAGCGGCGGCGGCCGCGAGGGCGGCGACCGCGGCGGCGATGCGGCGCGTCATGCCCGCACCCTACCCCGGCGCGTGAGCGCGAAGACGGCGACCACCAGGGCGATCGCGCCCAGTGCGAGCCCCGCGATGCCCAGCCCGATCGACACGGCGGTCGCCGTGGTCCCTGCGGCACCCGCGGCGGGAGCGGAGGTGCTCGCGACGACCTGCGGAGCGTCCGACGAACCGCCGGCCGCGGTGCCCTCGGCGGCCGGCTCGGCGGCAGTCACGTAGAGCGTCGGGGCCGGGTGCTCCGGCTCCTCTCCTGAGGCCGGCGTCTTCTCGTCCCAGTCGACGACCGAGCCGTCCGAGTAGTACTGGTGCGCGGGCAGGAGGATCGAGGCGGTGTCCGGCACCGCTCCGGCCGAGATCGTGAACTCCTGGAACTGGCCGGGCGCGATCTGCGTGCCGCTGTCGGCGGTCCAGGTGACCCGCACCGGCGCCTCGGTGATCGTGCCGTCGTCCGTCTTCACCGGGTCGGCGAGCTTCTCGGTGTCGACGGAGGTCGTCCATCCGGCCAGGGGGAGGTAGCTGACCGACGTGAACGGGGTGTCGGTCGGCAGATCGACGACGAGCTTCACGGTGCCGGCCGTGGCCGACTCGGTGGGGACCTTGAAGGTCAGCGTCGCGTAACTGCCCGGGTCGGCGTGACCCGGGTCGACGCGCACGTGCGCGCTCGCCCCGAGTGGCGCTGCGAGAACGAGCAGCGCGGTGGTGGCGGCCGCCAGGGAGGCGGCGAAGGTGGTCTTCTTCATGGGTGTCCTTGCGTCAGGGATCCGTACGGTGGCGCGCGTGCGCGCCCGCCGGGACCCCGGCCGAGGCAGGGACTCCCGTCAGAGCGCGCCGACGGCGGCCGGCGGACCCCGGTGGCGCAGCCGTGCGAACGGCAGGCCGAGCGCGAGCGGCGGACGCGGGGCGTCGACGGGAACGAGCGCGGGCGCCCGGTCGGCGGGACGCACGAGGACGACGGCGATCCGCTCCACGAACCGCGCGACCGCGACCCGGGCCGTCTCGAACAGTCCCCAGAAGGCGCGCTCGCCGCGGCGCAGCGCCACGATCGTGAGCAGCGCGGCGGCGGCGTGCGAGAGCCACATCGCATCGGGCGCCGCGAGGGCGTGCCCGGTGGGCATCCCGGCCAGCATGGTCAGGTGGTCGCCGAGGTGGAGGTGGCCGGCGAGGTGAGCAGAGCCTCCCGCCGCCGGGACGAACGTGGCCGTGCTCTCGCCCAGGCCGAACAGCAGGTGGAAGAGGAGCTGGCTGACCCCGACGGAGGCGGACAGCCGCCACAGCGACAGCCGACGGCCGGTGAGCGCGATGGAGGCGAGGGTCGAGAAGGCGAGACTGAGCGCGAGAGCAACGGGCCCGGGGGCGGCGCCGCCGCCCGCGACGTGGAACAGCGCGGCGACGAAGACGGCGACGCCGGAGGCGAGCATCCCGCGCGTGACGCGCGCCGCTCTCGTGCCCATCCGTTCCGCCTTCCGGTGCCGGTCGTCCCGGTCTGTGTTCGTAGCCAGTCTACGAACCGGATCGCACCGGCCCGCCGGGAGGCGCCTTCGTCCACCGAACTGGGGGTGCGCCCCCGGGCCAGGGGGCGCATACGCCCGCGGTTAGTCTGTGCTGAATGAGACGGGTCGCTGGATGACCGAAGGAGCGAACGGATGGCCGAGGGGATGTGGCAGCGGCGCGTGCTCGTGGTCGAGGACCACGCGCTGATGCGCTCGCTCGTCGCCGACGCCTTCCGCCAGCGCGGGTTCGCCGTCGAGAGCGCCGGTGCGGCTGCAGAGGCCCTGGCGGTCGCGGAGCGGACCGACCCCGACCTCCTCGTCACCGACATCGACCTGAGCTCCCGTCCGAACGGCGTCGAGCTGGCGACGATCCTGCGCGAGCGGGCGCCGCACATCGCGGTCCTGTTCCTCAGCAACCTCTCGCGGGAGGCGGCGGCGGCGCACGCACGAGACACCGTCGCGGGTGCCTCCTACGTCAACAAGGGCGCGATCGCCTCGGTCGACGAGCTGGTCGACGCGGCGGAGGCCGTGCTCGCCGACCGCCCGGTCACCCACGACGACGGCCGGACCGGCGCGCAGGCCGCGCTCCTGCGCCTCAGCCCCGCCCAGCTGGAGACGACCCGGCTGCTCGCCGCCGGCCTCACCAACGCCGAGATCGCGCGGCGCCGCGGGGTCTCGGTGCGGGCCGTCGAGAAGAGCGTCGAGCGCGTCTTCCAGGCCCTCGGGCTCTCCGGCGGGGAGCAGACGACCACTCCCCGGGTCACGCTGGCGACCCTCTACGTCGCCACACTGGGCGACCCCGCGACCGGCCTGTGAGCGCCGGGATCGCAGGGCGGGCCTCCCGCGTCGTCGCCCGCATCACGGGCCCCTCCGCGATCACAATCTGGACCTGGGTCATCTCGCTCCCGTTCGCGCTGACGGTCATGTCGGGCGTGCAGTACATCCACGGCACCCCGGCGGAGCTTCTCGCCGTCCCGTTCGTGCAGCACCTCGGCGTCGGCGTGCTGCTGCTCGCGGGGCGCGGGCTGCTCGCCCTGACGCCGGCGCGGTGGCGCACGGTCGTGGTGCTCGCGGTCTTCGTCGGCATCGGCGTGCTGCGCCCGCTGCTCTTCCTCGGCAGCGGCGCATTGCTCCGCGTGGAGGTCGAGCAGGGCGACCTCGCCGCGCGCATCGCCATCAACATCGTCGCCGTGCTGACCGCCTTCACCCTCACCGCGGTCGGGGTCGACCTCGTGCGCGAGCATCTCGGCGTCTACCGCCGCCTGCGCGCGGCGCAGCGGGCGTCGGAGCGCGACGCGGCCGAGGCGGGGGAGCGGCTGCTGTCCCTGCGCCGCTCCGCCGTCGACGGGGTGCTCCAGGAGATCGAGCACGCGGCCGCCATCGCCCGGCAGCCGATCCGGCCCCGGGATGCGGCCGTGCTGCTCCGGGGCCTCGCCAACGACGTCGTCCGCCCGGCGAGCCATCGCCTCTACGGCGACGACGCCTCGTCCGGGGGCGAGGACCGTACCGAGCCCGCGGTGCGCAGGCGCGACTGGATGCAGGAGGTCTCCGGCGCCCTGCAGGCGGCACCGCCCCTCCCGGTCGCGCTGCTGTTCGGAGTGATCGTCGTCCCGTTCGGGGCGGTGGAGTACGGCGCCCTGCCCGCGGCGTGGGCGGTCCTGGCGGGCGCGGCGGTGGCGGCGGCGGGCAACACCGTCGTCAGCCGGGTCGCCGAGCGGGTGCGACCGGGCCGACGTGCGGTGACCATCCTGATCGGGTATCTCCTCGTCGGCGGACTGCTCGCGCTCACGACCGGGCTGGTCATCCAGTCGCTGGGCCACCCTCCGGCGATCGTCTGGTTCGAGGTCTTCACCTACCCGGCGGTCGCGCTGGCGGTGGCGCTGATGGCCTCGCTGTCGTCGCTGCTGCGGGTCGACCAGAGCCGGCTGGAGTCGGCGGTGCAGGCGAGCGTGCGGGCCGCCGCCCGGATCCGCGCCGACTACGACCACCAGCGTGCCGCGCTCGCCCGGCTGCTGCACTCGGGCGTGCAGGCCGAGTTGATCGCCGCGGCCCTCGCCCTCGGCGCCGACGGTCGCGACGACGCCTCCGCCGACCTGCGGGCGGTGGTCGACCGCATCCGCTGCGAGCTGCTCACCCCGGCTGCGGAGCCGCCGCCCGCCGACCGCCTGCGCAGCCTGCTCGAGAGCTGGAGCTCGGCCATCCCGCTCACCTCGACCATCGCCGACGACGTGATCGACCGGCTCGACGTCCCGGCCCGCTGCGACGCGGTCGTCGACGCGATCTCGGAGGGGCTCGCCAACGCCGTGCGGCACGGCGACGGCACGCCGGTGACCCTCGACGTGCACGCCTCCGACGACGACGGGGTGGCCGTCGTGGTCACGTCGGGAGGGGTCCTCGCCTCGTCCGAGCCCGGCATCGGCCTGCGTCAGCTCGCCGAGCGCGGCACGGTGGAGCTGCGGGAGGCGGCCGGCCGCGTGCGGCTCGCCGTGGCCATTCCCTGAGGTCCGGGGGCGGCCTCGCCGCCGGCGCTGTCGTACCAGCCGTACCGCCGCGCGCCCGTCCGCCAGGGGGGACGTACTGTTCATTCTGTCCGGAGTGCCCGCATCACTCCGAGAATCGCCCGGTGGGGCGCCCTGCTCGACCCGAACGTGCAGGATGCGCCCCCTCCCGGAGGGCGGCCCCTATATCACCGAATCCATTCATCTGCATTGATGCAATGCCCAGGCGTCATGGGGTAGAAAGGACGGGTAGCTTTTTGCGTCGCTCGTGGCGCAGCCGACCCCGACCGTCCTCAGGAAGATCAGCAGCTTGCCCCAGTCCAGCGCCCCTCTGCGGTCTCGCCGCAGTCTCCGCGCACCCGTCGTCGTCGACGTGGACCAGCAGCACGAACTGACCGCCGACCCGGTCGAGGACTTCACGAGCGCTGAGCACTTCGCCGCCGTCGAGGCGGTCGAGACGGCCGCCACTCCCGTCTTCACCAGCCGCCGGGCGCGTCTCGAGGCCGAGCGCACGACGAGTTCGGCCGCCGACCGCGGCGCGGCCAAGCGCGACGGACGCACCCGCAAGCGCGAGCGCATCGTCGTCAAGCCGACCAGGGGATCGCGCCGGTCCGGCACGGCGGGTGCCGGCCAGCAGGGTGCGGTGACCGCTCCGAGCGCCGTCGTGACCGCTTCGGCCGCCACCTCGTCGGCCGCGCGCACCGGCGCCAAGGCCGCTCGTCCGCCCCGCGCGCCGCGTCCCTCCCTCGCCGCGCGCATCCGTCGCCCCGACGGCCGCCGCCTCGGCATCCACACGATCGTCATCCTCGCGCTGGCCGCCTTCTTCGGCACCGCCGCGCTGCCCGCGTACGCCACCTCCGCCGAGGCCTCGGTGACCGGCAACGCGCGTACCGCTCTCGCCGTGCAGACCCTCACCGGCGGCGACGCGACCGCGCAGGTCGTCTCGCGCGACGGCTTCGCCATCGCCGAGAGCCCCGAGATGCTCGACTCGACCATGAACGACACGGTCTCGCCGACCGTGCAGGCGCTCGCGGTCCAGCTCATGGGCGCCGTGGCCTCCGGCCGGCTCGTCGGCTCGACCCCCAACCACCTGCCCGAGATCGCCGACCTCGCCGAGGGCCGCGCCGTTCCCGGCTGCGGTGTCGACTACCGCGTGCTGCAGGCCATCGCGGTCGCGCTCGACAACTTCCAGCAGGTGGGCGTCTCCGACATCAACCGCCGCTGCACCGGCCAGATCGAGGGCGCCGGCACCGAGTCCGCGCACTACGCGGACGGCGGCGGCCACGCACTCGACTTCTACCTCATCAACGGCTCGCCGCTGACCGGCGGCGACGCCTACTCGGTCGAGCTGCTGAAGATCCTCGACCCGATCGTCCCCAACGGAACCGGCGTCGGCCAGATCGAGTGCCGCGCCTCGGTCGACCTCGAGAACATGAAGCCGTTCTCGGACACCTGCAACCACCTCCACATCGACTTCCTCAAGTCGGACGGCGCCGCGCTCCGTTACGGTTGATCGGCCCGGCGCTCAGCCGAACCACAGCCGATCCCTGGCCCGCGCCTGAATCCGCGCGGATAGTGGAGGGGTGACACCCGATCCCCGTCTCTCCCGTCGAGCCGTCCTGACCGGCGCCGGTGTGCTGGCCGTCGGGGCCGCTGCCGGCGTCTTCGTCGCGACCCGGCCGTCGCCCGGATCCAGCGCCGCGACCTCCACGCCGAAACCCAGCTCGAGCGCCGGCGCGACCGGGGCCGCCCAGCGCACCTTCGAGAGCACGGACCTCACCGTGCCCGCCGTCACCACGTGGAAGACGGGCACGACGGCCGCGGGGCTCCTGTTCGTCACGCAGCAGGTGAAGGGGTTCAACGGCCTGATCATGACCGAGGAGGGTGAGCCCGTCTGGATCGAGCCCACCACGGCCAACGTCACCGACCTGAAGGTCCAGACCTACCAGGGCAGACCCGTCCTCACGTACTGGACCGGGAAGAGTTCCGGCGGTCACGGCGACGGGGTCGGCGTGATCCTCGACGACGGCTACGCCGAGGTGGCGCGCGTCTCGGCGGGGAACGGCGTGGAGGCCGACCTCCACGAGTTCACGCTGACGGACCGCGGCACGGCGCTGCTGACCGTGTACACGACCGAGCCCGCCGATCTGAGCGGCATCGGCGGCCCGAAGAAGGGCTACATCTACGACTGCCGGGTGCAGGAGGTGGACGTCGCCACCGGTGAGGTCCTGCTCGACTGGAAGGCCCAGGACCACATCCGCGTGAAGGACACGTACCTGGGTCTGACGCAGGACAAGGGGCACGACGGCACCACTGCGGGCCGCGCCTTCGACCCGTTCCACCTGAACGCCGTGGACGACGACGGCGACCGGCTGCTCGTCTCGGCGCGGCACACCCACGCGATCTACGCGGTCGACCGGAGTTCCGGCGACGTCGTCTGGCAGCTCGGCGGCCGCGCGAGCGACTTCGACGTGCCCGAAAAGGCCGTCTTCGCCTGGCAGCACGACGTGCGCCGCAACGCCGACGGCACCCTGTCGCTGTTCGACAACCACCTGTACGCGGCGGCGGAAGGGCACTCGCGCGGCATGGTGTTCGAGCTGGACGAGGACGCGCGGCGCGCGACGCTCGTGCAGGAGTACGCCTACGACGACCACCTCGGCACCGCGATGGGCAGCACGCAGCTGCTGCCCGGCGGCAACGTGCTGGTCGGCTGGGGCACGGTGCCGGCCGCCACCGAGTTCACCGCGGGAGGCACCCCGGTGTGGGAGGCGACGCTCGGCGGGATCTCGTACCGCGCGTACCGCCACGAGTGGACCGCGCATCCCACGACCACGCCGGCCGTCGCCGCCAAGACGGAGCGCGGCGGTGTGCGCGTATTCGCCAGCTGGAACGGCGCGACGGAGGTGCGCAGGTGGCGGGTGCTGACGGCGGCCGACTCGTCGGGCGAGCCGCAGCCGGCCGGTGAGGTGGCGGCCTCCGGCTTCGAGACGTCGCTCCTGGTGCCGACGGCCGCGCGTGCCGCGGTGCAGGCGCTGGACGCGTCCGGTCGCGTGCTCGCGACCTCCGGCACCGTCTCGGTCGCGTGACCGGGCCTAGTTCGTGACCTTGTCCCGGTAGCGCCGCCGGATCGCCCGCGAGGCGAGGATCTCGCCGGCCGCGGCCTCCCGCTTCTTCACGAGCGCCTTGTCGGACTTGAGGGGGAGGCGCAGCACCGCGTCGGCCTCGATGCCCGCGACGAGCTCGCGGGCCCGCTCCACCTCGGAGTCGAGCTCGGCGCCGAAGAGCAGCGCGTTGTTCGCGATCCAGATCCACAGCAGGAACACGATGACGCCGGCCAGCGCGCCGTACGTGCGGTCGTAGTTGCCGAAGTTGCCGACGTAGAACGCGAACCCGGCCGAGGCGATGCCCAGCACCACGATGGCGGCGATGGACCCCGGCGTGAGCCAGCGGATGCGCGGATGCTTGATGTTCGGGGTCGCCGCGTACAGCACCGCGACCAGCAGCACGATCACGGCGACGACGATCGGCCAGCGGATGATCGACCAGGCGATCACGAACGCGTCGCCCAGCCCGAGCAGGTTGCCGATCGCCTCAGCGACCGGGCCGGACACCACCAGCATGAGGGCCAGCAGCGAGACCGCCACGAGGGTCAGGAGGGTGACGCCGAGCTGCACCGGGCGGAGCGTGAACGCGGTGCGCCCCTCCTCCACCCCGTACACCCGGTTGAGCGCGCGACCGAAGCCGCCGACGTAGCCCGACGCCGACCACACGGCGCCGACGATGCCGATGACGAGCGCCCAGCCGGTCGCCGGCGACGCCGCGAGATCCTCGATCGGCCCGCGGAGCACGTCCAGCATGCCGGGTGCGAGCTCGTCCACCATCCCGAACAGCGCGTCGATGCCCTGCTCGCTCTGGCCGACGATGCCGAGGATGCTGACCAGCGCCAGCAGCGCCGGGAACAGCGACAGCACGCCGAAGTAGGTCAGGCCCGCCGCGAGATCGGTGCACTGGTCGTTGCTGAAGCTGCGCAGCGTCCGCTTGAAGATGAAGCCCCACGGCAGCCGGTACCAGGGCTCGCTCCGGTGGTCCTCGATGCGCCGGACGGCCTTTGCCCGGTCCGAGCCGACGCCGCCGCGGTCAGCGGGCACGCCGGCGCCTCCGCGTCAGCAGCACCGCGATCCCCGCTGCCCCGCCGGCGATCGCCAGGAACAGGCCCACGAAGAAGGTGGGGTGCGAGCGGATCTGCACGCGCGGATTGAAGGTGGCGAACAGGTCGTCGAGCGTGCTCGCGAGCTCGTCGCGGGTCACCTCGAGGTCGAGCTTGAGCGTGTTGATGCCGGCGCCGGCCGGGATCGGCGGTCTGCCGGCCGGACGCTCGCCCTGCTGGCGCAGCTGCGGGGTGGTCGTGGAGGTCACGGCTGCTCTCCCTTCAGCGCGCGGAGGTCGGCGCTCAGCTCTGGCTTGAGGTCGTCCGGCACGGGAGGAATGCCCTTCTTGAGGCTGCGCCATCCGATCAGGCCGGCGATGACGGCGAGGACGATGAGGATGCCCGCCACGATCAGCGCGGCGAGCCACGGCGGCACGATCAGCGCGAAGGCGCACACGGCCGCGGTGATCAGCACCGCCACGGCGAAGAACACGAACACCAGAGCGCCGACGAGCAGGCCCGCGCCGATGCCGGCGGCCTTCGCCTTGGCGGTCATCTCGGCCTTGAACAGCGCGACCTCACCGGCCACCAGGCGGCGCGACTGCGCGACGAGGTCCTTGGTCAGCTCCGGCAGCGGGCGCAGTCCCCGGGTGGTCCGGCGGCGCTCGCGGGGGAGCGGGGCCTTGTCGACGGTCATCCGTACGGTTCCCTTCCGTTCGTATGGCGACCGTACTCCCTCCCTCCGGACGCGTGAAGGCCGTAGGCACGAGCCGTGGCTGCGCCGACGGCCCGATGGTGCAATATAAGGGCATGAGCGGGAACGACAGCTTCGGAAGGGGCGGCATCCTCGTCGCCGTCGTCCCGGGACAGCCGGTCGCCGTGCTCGAACACGGCGCCCGGCTCGCCGACGACCTCGACCTCCCGCTGATCTGCGCGACGGTCGACCCCAACCGGTACCTCGTCTCGAGCTACGTCGACGGCATGGTGGTGGCCCTCCCGTACGATCCCGACCTGCCCGAGGTCGAGGAGGAGCGGTTCGACCCCGAGCTGGAGGAGCACATCAGGGGCGTCCTCGACGGTCGCGGCATCCCGTACACGCTCAAGCAGCTCGCCGGCGACCCGGCCTGGGCGCTCTCGCGGCTCGCGGACGACCTCGACGTGCGGTACATCGTCGTGGGGAGCAGGGAGGCCGGCCTCCGCGGCAGCCTGCGCGAGTTCTTCAACGGCTCGGTCGCCGTGCACCTCGCGCACCGGCAGCACCGGCCGGTGATGGTCGTGCCGCTCGCGCCGGTGCCCGGCGCGCAGAAGCTCCCGTGGGAAGACCCGCCGGTCTAGTGCGCCGCCCGCCTCCGCCCGTGCACCTGCACTGGCGCTCGGTGCTCCTCGTCTTCGTCGGCGGCGCGCTCGGGACGACCGTGCGGTACCTGCTCTCGCTGGCCGTTCCTCCCGTGCTCGGCCTGCCGCTCATCACACTCGTCATCAACGTGACGGGCGCGTTCGTGCTGGGCTGGCTGCTGGAGGCGCTGGCACTGCGCGGCCCGGACCAGGGACGCCGCCGCGACCTGCGGCTGTTCGCCGGCACCGGCATCCTCGGCGGGTACACGACGTACAGCGCGTTCGCGGTCGACACCGACGGGCTCCTCGTCGCCGCGAACGTCGGCGGCGGCCTGCTCTACGCGGCGGCGACCGTTTTCGTCGGAGCGGCGGCGACGGTCGCGGGCATCGCCGTCGGGGCCTGGTTCGGCCGGCGCGGCGCCCGCCGGTCAGGAGGGTCGGCATGACCCCGCTGCTGGTGCTCGCGGTCGCGGCCGGCGGCGGACTCGGCGCCGTCGCGCGCCTCGTGCTCGACGGCGTCATCCGGAGCCGGGTGCGCGTGGGCTTCCCGCTGGGGACGACCGTCATCAACGTGACCGGGTCGTTCCTGCTCGGGCTGGTGACGGGTCTCGCGATGGCGCACGGCCTTCCGCCGGAGTGGCGGGCCATCCTCGGCACCGGATTCCTCGGCGGCTACACCACCTTCAGCACGGCGAGCTACGAGACCGTCCGGCTCGCGCAGCAGCGGCGGTACCGGGCGGCGCTGTTCAACGGCGTCGGGATGCTGCTGCTCGCGCTCGCCGCGGCCGGACTGGGGCTGTGGCTGGGCCAGCTGTGAGCCCGGCTACTCCTCCTCGTCCGGCTCCTGCTCCATCCACCACTCGGTGAACTCCTCGGCCCGGCCGTCGGAGGCGAGACGCACGATCCACAGGTTGCTGTAGACCGGCCCGTCGCGGTAGTCGGTGACGCCCTCGACGAAGTAGGTCGGCCCGTCCTGCCCGAGCAGCCTCCATTCGAAGCTGACGGACCCGGGGTCGTCCTGCGCGTCGAGCCACCCCTCGACGATCTCGAGGTGGCCGTCCCACGGCTCGGCGAACGGCTCGGTGCGGTAGCTCGCGTCCTCGGTGAAGAGCGCCCGGATGTCGTCCGGGTCGTTCGACTCCCAGGCGCGACGGTAGCGGTCGATCCAGGCAGTGATCGCGTCGGCCATGCCCCCGTTATACGCCCGGGATGCGCGGGACCGCTAGCATGTGCGCATGGTGGGGGCCTTCGAGCAGTGGTCCGAGTTCAACGTCGCCGTTGCCGGCGCGGGGGCGGCGCTGGCCGGTCTGCTCATCGTCGCGCTGTCCGTCAACATCAAGCAGATCGCGGAGTCGCGCGGGCTCGCGGCTCGCGCGGGCGCCGCAGTCGCCGCCCTCATCCTCGGCGTGGTGCTGAGCTGCGCGGCGCTCATCCCCGGCCAGGTGCTGTGGGGGTTCGGCATGGAGGTGCTGGTGCTCACCGCGCTGTGCTTCGTGATCGCGGGGTACGCCGCGCGGGCGGTGCTCGCGGATCCGACGCGCGGGGAGTACCACCGGTTCGACATCCCGGTGATCGCGCTGTTCGTCGCGCCCCTGGTGCTGTTCGCCGTCGGCGGGGTGCTGCTCGCGGCGTCCGTCGCAGGCGGCCTGGTCTGGGTGGCAGCCGGCTCCATCGTGGCCGTGGTGGGAGCCATCGCCTTCTCGTGGATCGCGCTGGTCGAGGTGCTGCGGTAGCGGCCCACGCGCGCGGTCGCGGTCCTGCCGCGGAGGTAGCCTGAGGGGATGAAGGTTCTCTCCATCCAGTCGGCGGTGGCGTACGGCCACGTCGGCAACTCGGCCGCCGTGTTCCCGCTCCAGCGCATCGGGGTGGAGGTGCTGCCGGTCTACACAGTGAACTTCTCGAACCACACCGGCTACGGCGCGTGGCGCGGCCCGCTGATCGCGCCGGACGACGTGCGCGCGGTGATCACGGGTGTGGAGGAGCGGGGCGTGTTCCCCTCCATCGACGTCGTGCTCTCGGGGTACCAGGGCGGGGTCGGCATCGGCGACGTGATCGTCGACGCGGTGCGCCGGGTCAAGGAGGCCAACCCCTCGGCGATCTACGCCTGCGACCCGGTCATGGGCAACGCCAAGTCGGGCTGCTTCGTCGCGCCCGAGATCCCGGACCTGCTGCGCGACCGCGTCGTCCCGGTCGCCGACATCATCACGCCGAACCAGTTCGAGCTGGGCTACCTGACCGGTACCGAGCCCGGCGATCTGGAGTCGACGCTCGCCTCGGTCGACGCGGCCCGCGCGATGGGCCCCTCCACGGTCCTGGTCACGAGCGTCGAGCGCCCCGACCGCGACCCCGAGACGATCGAGATGCTGGCCGCGGACGACAGCGGCGCCTGGATCGTGCGCACGCCCCTCCTCCCGCTCAAGGCGAACGGCTCTGGCGACGTCACGGCCGCCCTCTTCACGGCCCACTACCGCGCCACCGGCGACGCGTCGGTCGCGCTGGAGCGCACCGCGTCGAGCGTCTTCGATCTCATCGAGGCGACCTACCGCTCCGGCCAGCGCGAGCTGCAGCTCGTCGAGACGCAGGAGGCGTACGCCCACCCGCGGATGCAGTTCGCGGCAGAGCGGGTGCGGTGAGGGGTCGACGTCCATCAACCGGCCGGCTCGTCCCGACCTATCAGGGTGGTGAAACGCAGCACCGCCGCGGATGAGCGTCCTGGGTCCGATGTGGCGAGGAGGTCGAGGAGGGCGCCTCTGAGTACGGCCAGAGCGAGCGTTCGCTCGATCGTGCCCGACGGGGTCGCTCGCTCGTCCTCGGGCTGGAAGCCGGCAAGTCGGTCCAGCCAGCCCGTCACCGTCTCCTCCGCGAAATCAGCCCACGGCCCGTCATTGTCGAGCAGGGAGCGGCTGTAGGACTCGACCCACAGAAGCAGTACGGGTCGATGGGAGTCGGACGAGAGCCAGCGCCAGAGCGCCTCGACGCCCGCTGCAAGACCCTGGCCCGTTGGAACCAGGTGCTGCAGGGCCTCCATCTCATCGACCCGGGCCCGGCCGAGCAGGGCCCGGGTGAGTCCGTCCTTCGAGCCGAACAGGAACATGAGCACGCGCGTGCTCGAGCCGATCGCCGCCGCGAGTGGACGAAGGGACGTACCGGTGATGCCGTGCTGCAGGACATACCGGTAGGCGGCCTCCAGAAGCTCGGCCTGCCGGGGTGACGGAGTTGCTCGCCGGTCGGTCATGCGAGTAGCGTATCGAACCACTGACACGAGTGTGTCAGTACATCCCGAACCACTGGCCTTGGACGGAGCGGAGAGGCGCATGCATGCAGTGCTCGAGTACACCTACGGCGATGACTATCTCAGCGCCCGCGAGCGGCATCGCTCCGCCCATCTCCGGGTCGCATGGGCCGCAGTCGAACGCGGCGAACTCGTGCTCGGCGGCGCCGCAGGAGACGGCCCGTACACGGGTCTTCTGATCTTCACCGGCTCGGACGCGCTCGAGAAAGCGCGCGCCTTCGCGGCCGTCGACCCCTATGTGACGGAGGGGGTCGTGACGTCGTGGACCGCGCGCATTTGGCGCACCGTCGTCGGAGAAGACGCGGCCACGCCCGTTCATCCGTGACCAGGATGGCGTGCGCACGACGCTACGATCGTCGCGTGCGTCAGGAGCACCCCGAGAACTGACCGACGGATTCGACACGAAAGCCGGGTTACGCGATGCGCAACCCGACATTCGTGAGGAATCCGGCGTGACCTCCGGTCATCCCGCGGTGATCCGCCTCCGGTAGATCACGTTCGCCAGCACGTACGCCACCACCAGGATGCTGACGCACCAGGCGAGGGCGATCCACAGGTCGCTGCCGACCGGCTGCCCGGCGAACAGGGCGCGGATGCTGTCGACGATGGAGGTCACCGGCTGGTTCTCGGCGAACCACTGGACCGGGCCCGGCATGCTCTCCGTCGGCACGAACGCCGAGCTGATGAAGGGCAGGAAGATGAGCGGGTACGAGAACGCGCCCGCCGCATCCACGCTCTTCGCGGTGAGTCCGGCGATCACGGCGATCCAGGTCAGCGCCAGGGTGAACAGGACGAGGATGCCCGCGACACCCAGCCAGGCGAGCACGCTCGCGCCGGTCCGGAAGCCGATCAGCAGCGCCACCAGCACGACCAGCACGATCGAGATCAGGTTCGCGGCGAGCGAGGTGAGCACATGCGCCCACAGCACGCTCGACCGTGCGATCGGCATCGACTGGAACCGCTCGAAGATGCCGCCCTGCAGATCCATGAACAGCCGGTAGGCCGTGTACGAGACCCCGGTCGCCACCGTGATGAGCATGATGCCCGGCAGCAGGTAGTCGACGTACGAACCCGTGTCGGCGCCGGTGTTGATCGCGCCGCCGAAAACGAACACGAACAGCAGCATGAACGCGATCGGCATGAGCGCGGTCGTGATGATGGTGTCCAGGCTGCGCGTGATGTGCTTCATGGACCGTCCGGTGAGGACGGTGGTGTCCACGACGAAGTTCGCGGTGGTCATGACTGCTCCTTCCCGCCGACGATCGCGAGGAACACGTCCTCGAGAGTCGGCTGCTTCTCGACGTACTCGACGGTCGCGGGCGGCAGCAGAGCCTTCAGCTCGGCCAGTGTGCCGTTCGCGATGATGCGGCCCTCGTGGAGGATCGCGATGCGGTCGGCCAGCTGCTCCGCCTCGTCCAGGTACTGGGTGGTGAGGAGCACCGTGGTGCCCCGGCGGGCGAGGCCCTTCACGGCCTCCCACACCTCGATGCGCGCCTGCGGGTCGAGGCCCGTGGTCGGCTCGTCGAGGAACACGATCGGCGGCTCGCCGATCAGGCTCATCGCGATGTCGAGCCGGCGCCGCATCCCGCCCGAGTAGGTGCCGACCTTGCGGCCGCCCGCCTCGGTGAGCGAGAAGCGCGCGAGCAGGTCGTCGGCGATCCGTCCCGGGTCCTTCTGGTGGCGCAGCCGGGCGACGAGGACGAGGTTCTCGCGTCCGCTGAGCAGCTCGTCGACCGCGGCGAACTGCCCGGTGAGGCTGATCGACTCGCGCACGTCGGCCGCCTGCGCGGCCACGTCGAAGCCGTTCACCCCGGCCGAGCCTCCGTCGGCCTTCAGCAGTGTGGAGAGGATCTTCACGGCCGTGGTCTTGCCGGCGCCGTTCGAGCCGAGCAGGGCGAAGATGCTGCCCCGCTCGACCTCGAAGTCGACGCCGCGGAGGACGTGCAGGTCTTTGTACGACTTCTCCAGCCCGCGGACCTGGATGGCCGGCCCGCGTTCGAGCGTCTGCGTGCTCATCGCTCCCCCTCCTTCTTCTCCGTCTCCTCCGCCGCCTCGACCGCTTCGGTGAGGCGGGCGCGCTCCTTGTCGATCCAGCGCTTGCCGATGTACGCCTCGGCGAACGTGTCGGCGAACTCGACCGGGTCGTCCCCGACGATGTCGCGCACCGGCGTGCCGTCGGCGGCCGCGCGCTCCCAGAGCTCGACGAAGTCGCCCATCATCGTGACGATGACGTCGCCCTCGACGAGGCTGCCGTTGTACATGAAGTAGCGGAAGACCGCCTTCGCCACCCCGCGGTACGGCTCGGGCAGCGCGTCCATGCGCTTCTTGTACTGCTTGTATTCCTTCTTCTGCTCCAGCGAGCCGGTCACGAGTTCGATCCACTTGGCGGCCATGTCAGTTCCCTCCGATTCGGAGCTGTTCGAGTCGTTCTGCGAGGAAGCTCCAGGTCCTCCAGAACTCGGTGAGGTACTCCCGCCCCTGGGCGTTGACGGAGTAGACCTTGCGCGGCGGCCCCTTCTCGGAAGGGACCTTCTCGACGTCGACGAGTCCGCGCTGCTCGATGCGCACGAGCAGGGCGTAGATGGTGCCCTCGGCGATGTCGGTGAAGCCCTGGTCGCGCAGCCACGCGGTGATCTCGTAGCCGTACGCCGGGCGGATGGTCAGGATGGCGAGGACGATGCCTTCGAGCGTTCCCTTGAGCATCTCCGTCTGCTGGCTGCCCATCGGAACCTCCCTTGCTAGTCAGTGTTGCTGAGTACCACTAGATAGTAACGCCGAGTACCGGTAGATAGCAACACTGAATACCGAAGTCGTGAGAAGACTTCGGTGGAGGGGGAGGGGAGTGGTGGTCGGCGCTCAGCCGCGCGCAGCGAACGGCGGCGTCTCGACGCCCGGTACGACCGCCTCAGCCGGGTCGGATCCGAGCGCGACGATGCGGTTGCGCTCGTCGACGTGGACCACCGTCGGCACGAATGCGCGCGCCTCGGCGTCGTCCAGTTGCGCGTAGGAGATCACGATGACCAGGTCGCCGACGCTCGCGAGGTGGGCGGCTGCGCCGTTGACGCCGATGACTCCGCTGCCGCGCTCGCCGGCGATGAGATAGGTCTCGAAGCGGTTCCCGTTCTCGATGTCGACCACCGACACCTGCTCGCCGGGGAGGAGGTCGGCGGCGTCGAGGAGGTCCTGGTCCACGGTCAGCGAGCCGATGTAGTGGAGGTCGGCGTGCGTGACGGTCGCGCGGTGGATCTTCGACTTGAACATGGTGCGGAGCATGCGATGCCTCTTGGTCCTGGCGTGAAGGGTGGATGCGGTCAGCGGGCGGCGAGCGTGAGCTGCGGCAGCGCCTCCACGAGGGCGGCGAGCTCTGGCACGTCGCGCGCCTCGGCGAGTGCCTGCTCGAGCGCCGCGTCGTGGACGGGCCGGGCGCGGTCCAGAAGCTCGTGGCCTCCGGTGGTCAGCTCGGTGTAGATGCCGCGGCGGTCGTCCAGGCAGTCGACGCGGGTGAGGAGGCCGCGCTCCTCCAGCCGGTTGACCAGCCGGGTGGTCGCGCTCGGGCTGAGGGCGCTGGCGCGCGCGAGCTGCTGCATGCGCATGTGCCAGCCGTCCTGGCGGTTGAGCGCGTCGAGGACGGTGTACTCGACCACCGAGAGGCCGGCGTCGCGGGTGAGCGCGCGCTCCAGGGCGTTCTCGATGGAGGCGTGGAGGGCCGCCAGGGTCCGCCAGCCGTGGGCGCGGACCTCGACGGCGTCGTCTGCGATCCCCAATGATCCTCCTCGGGTTGCGGAAAGTAGTTGCACGTGCAACGATTTATAGCGCGTCTGCAACTATCAGAGTAGCCGCTGCCCCGTCCATCCCCTATTCCTCCCAGGAGTCTCCATGCCTGCAGGCCTGATCGCGCTCGCTCTCGGCGGTTTCGGAATCGGCCTCACCGAGTTCGTCATCGCCGGACTGCTGCCCGAGGTCGCCGCCGACTTCCACGTCGACGAGGCGACCGCCGGGTGGCTGATCTCGGGCTACGCACTGGCGGTGGTCGTCGGCGCGCTCGGGCTGACCGCGGCCTCCACCCGGCTGCCCCGCAAGGCCACGCTGCTCGGGCTGATGGTCCTCTTCATCGCCGGCAACGCCCTCTCGGCGCTCGCGCCCGACTACGGCACGATGCTCGCGGGGCGCATCGTCGCCGCGCTCTGCCACGGGGCGTTCTTCGGCATCGGGTCGGTCGTCGCGGCCAGGCTCGTCGCCCCCGACAAGAAGGCGCGCGCCATCGCGATCATGTTCACCGGCCTGACCGCCGCGAACGTCCTCGGCGTGCCGTTCGGCACCCTCCTCGGGCAGGCGCTCGGCTGGCGGTCGACCTTCTGGGCGATCACCGTCATCGGCGTCATCGCCCTCGTCGGCATCGCCGTGCTCGTGCCGAAGGCCGCCGCCGACGCGGAGGCGGAGACGCCCAGCCTGCGCCGCGAGCTGAGCGCCTTCCGGTCGGGGCAGGTCTGGCTGTCCCTGGGCGCGACGGTGCTCGGGTACGGCGGGATGTTCGGCGCGTTCACCTACATCGCGTACACGCTGACCGGGGTCGCCGGGTTCCCGTCCGGTGCCGTGCCGTGGCTGCTCGTGCTCTTCGGTGTCGGCCTGTTCGTCGGCAACGCGGTCGGCGGGCGGCTGGCCGACCGGTCGGTCGACGGCACCCTGCTGGTGCTCCTCGCCGTGCTCGCGGTGGTGCTCGGCGTCTTCGCGCTGGTCGCCGGCAACGGCGTGGCGGCGGTGATCGCGCTGGTCCTGATGGGCGCGGCGGGCTTCGCGACCGTGCCGGCCCTCCAGCTGCGGGTGCTGAGCCACGCCGAGCACGCGCCGACGCTGGCCTCCGGCGCCAACATCGCCGCCTTCAACGCCGGGAACGCGCTCGGCGCCTGGCTCGGCGGCCTGACCATCGCGGCCGGCCTGGGGTACACGTCGCCGCTGTGGGTGGGCGCGCTGATGACCGTCGGGGCGCTCGTCGTGGTCGTGGTCGCGGCGCTCGCCGGTCGCACCTCGCACACTCGTTTTGAAAAAAGTCGTGAGGAAGCACTTCCCGCCCGGTAGACAGGAGCGTATATTCCCCTGCATCTCGAACGGTCAGGGGGTGATCGCGCTGGATACGGATGCCGCAGCTGTGGAGCTGCCCCGCTCGCGCGGTCGTGCGCGCCTGCTCGTCGGAGCGCTGATCGGCGGCGCCGGCCTGACCGTGCTGGGCTTCCTCCTCGGCGGATCGCCCGCTTCGGCCGATGAGCAGGCGCCGCCCGCGCCGCTCGGATCGGTGGTCTCGTCGGTGACGCAGGGAGTCGCCCAGGGACTCGACTCGACGGTCTCGGGAGTGACGCAGGGCGTCGGCTCGACGGTGTCCACGGTCACCTCGGCGGTGGCGCCGGTGGTGCCGGCACCGGTCCAGCAGGTCGTCTCCGAGGTGGTGACGCCGGTCGTCGACACCGTGTCCGACGTCGCGGAGCAGGCCCCGGTCTCGGCAGTGACCACGCCCGTGACCAACACGGTCGACGAGGTCGTCGCCTCCACCCCGGTGGTCGGTGACGTCGTCGGCGGACTGCTCGGCGATGCGCCGGTGACGTCGATCGTGACGCCCGTCGCGGACGTCGCCGACGGCGCGGTCGCCGGGGTCTCGGACGCCGTGGACCAGGGCACGCAGCCGGTGGTGACGCCGCCCGCGGGGGACCCGGGCGTGGACGTGCCCGGGCTGCCCGGACTGCCTGATCTTCCCGGACTGCCGGGTCTCCCGGGTGCCGACGCCCCTGGTCGGGATGCGCCCGGTGTGTACGGGCCTGCGGCGGATGGCGCGGCACTCGCGGCCGCGCTCGCCGCGCGCGCTGGAACTGCCGGGAGTGCCGCTGCGGTGGGCCTCGCCGGTGCGGGATCGACGTTCTCGGCCGCCGGTGGCGTCGGGTTCGCCGCGTCGAGCTCTTCGGGGCTCGGCGGAGCGCCTGGTCTGCCCGGTCTGCCGGACGGCGCCCCGCTGCCCGCGCCGTCGTCGCCGTCCGGCGCGAACGGCTCCTCGACCGGCTCCGGCGCGGGCGCCGCGCCGGCCTTCGCCGCCCTCGCGGACGGCCTCGGACTCTCCGCCGGCGCCCTCCCCGGCGCCCTCGGCGGCCCCACGGACGACCGGATCCCCGGCGCGCCCGTCGCCGACCACGACATCAGCCCCGACTGAGTGGGTCGCCGCTGCCCTCGACGGCAGCACGCGACCATCCCTCCGCGCCTCGCTGCGCGGAGACAGACACTCATTCGAAAGGCTGAAACATGAACAAGTTCGTCTCGAGGGGGCTGTGGTTCACCCTCTCCGTCGGCGGCCTGTGGCTGGCGGGAACGGCGGCGGCGAACGCCGCCGAGGCCCCTGCCGGCGACGGCGTCGCCACCGGCGACCAGGCGGTCGTCGGGGTCTCCATCCCGGTCAGCGTGGCCGGGAACGGCATCTCGGTCCTCGGCGACTCGTCGTCGGCGGACTCGTCCGCGGCGGCACCCGCCGCACCGTCGGTCTCCGTGTCGCCGTCGTCGGTCGACGGCGTGCTCAGCGGCGACCAGGCCGTGCTCGACGTCGCGGTCCCGGTGACCGTCGCCGGAAACGCCGTCTCGGTCCTCGGCGACACGTCGTCGTCGGACTCGACCGCGTCCGCTCCCGCCGGGGAGTCCACGACGGTCGACGGCGGAGGCTCGGGCGACGGGATCGCCTCGGGCATTCAGGCGCCGGTGGATGCGGCGGTGCCGGTGACGGTCGGCGGTAACGCGATCAGCGTGGTCGGCGATTCGGCAGTCTCGGACTCGGCCACGTCGGCTCCGGCCGGCGGTTCGACGGAGGTCACCGGAGGCTCGTCCGACGGCGGTCTGCTCTCCGACGTTCAGGCGCCGGTGGATGCGGCGGTGCCGGTGACGGTCGGCGGTAACGCGATCAGCGTGGTCGGTGATTCGGCTACGTCGGACTCGGCCACGTCGGCTCCGGCTGCTGGTGGTTCGACCACCACGGACGGTTCCGGTACCGGTGACGGCGTCGCGTCCGGTGTTCAGGCGCCGGTGGATGCTGCGGTTCCCGTGACCGTGGGCGGCAACGCGATCAGTGTGCTCGGCGATTCGGCTACGTCCGACTCGGCCACGGCGGCTCCGGCTGCTGGTGGCTCGACGGAGGTGACCGGCGGTGGTGCTGGTGATGGCATTGTGTCGGGTGTTCAGGCGCCGGTGGATGCTGCGGTTCCCGTGACTGCTGGTGGTAACGCGATCAGCGTGGTCGGCGACTCGACTACGTCCGACTCGGCCACGTCGGCCCCGGCTGCTGGTGGTTCGACGGAGGTGACCGGCGGCGCGTCCGGTGACGGCGTCGCGTCCGGCGTTCAGGCGCCGGTGGATGCTGCGGTGCCTGTGACCGTGGGGGGTAACGCGATCAGTGTGGTCGGCGACTCCTCCACGTCGGACTCGGCCACCTCGGTGCCGGCTGCCGGTGGCGCGACCACCACGGGCGGTACCGGTGACGGCGGCCTGCTCTCCGGCGTTCAGGCGCCGGTGGATGCGGCCCTGCCGGTGACGGTCGGCGGCAACGCGATCAGCGGTGTCGGCGACGCCACGACGTCGGGCTCCGGCACCCAGGCTCCGGCCGCGGGCGGCGGGAGCGACGTGGTCGGGGGCGGCTCCGACGGCGGCATCCTCGACGGCATCGGGCTCCCGATCGGCGTGGACGTGCCGGTCACCATCGGCGGGAACGGCATCAGCGTGATCGGCGACGCCACGTCGAACGGCTCGACCACCGCGCCCACCACCCCGGGCGAGCCCGGTGAGCCGGGCGACCCGGGCGAGCCGGGCGACCCCGGTGACCCGTCCACCCCTGTCTCTTATACACATCT
>NZ_JBPGXM010000062.1:0-21475 GCF_056755495.1 Leifsonia sp. KNZ12-8B | reverse complement strand
CCCCCCCCGCGGGCCGGGCGGGGGGGGGGGTGTTCCCCCCCCGGCCCGGGGGGGGGGGCGGGGCCGGGGGGGGGGGGGGGGCCCGCCGGGGCCCCCCCCCCCCCCCCCGGGGCCACGATGGGCTGAGACGTCATTTGATCCGCTCTTGCGTCGCCTGCAGGTCGGCGACCACCTGGTCGACCGTCATCTCGCCGAGCACCAGGCTCTGGGCGTCCTTGACGATGGCGGTGTTGACGTCGGTCGCCAGCGTGTTCGGGAGCACCTGCATCGTCTTGACGCCGGAGCCGAAGCCGACGAGCTGCTCGGGCAGCGCGCCGCCCTCGAGCAGTTCCGGGTTCGTCGGGATGATGCGCGCCTGCTCGGCGAACACCTTCTGCTGGTCGGCCGCGGTCAGCCACTTGACGAACTTCAGCGCCTCCTCCGGGTGCTTGCCCTTCGGGTTGATGACGGCGCCCTTGCCCGGCACGCCGGCGGAGCGGGTGTCGTACGTGCCATCGGCGGCATTCGGGACCGGGAGGGAGATGTAGCTGCTGTAGTCGGGCGAGGTCTTGTAGCCGACGGAGACGCCAGGGGAGGCGTCGAAGATCGCGCCCACCTCACGCTTGTTGAAGAAGGACGCCTCGACCGAGGGGTTGTCGTCCTGGCCGCCCGGCAGCGAGTCGTTGGCGAGAACGCCGGCCTTCTTCAGGTCCACCAGGAGCTGGAACGCGTTCTTCCAGCCGTCGGACGTCCAGCTCTTCTTCCCGTCGAAGGTGGCCGAGATCTCCTCGTCGGTGAGCCAGTTCGAGGCATACGTCTGGATGAGCTGCGGCGTGAGCGACGCTGCGACCGAGAAGGCACCATGACCGCTCTTCTCGGTGGCGGCCTCGAGGTCGGCGATCAGGTCGTCCGTCGTCTTCGGCAGCGCGGCCGGGTCGACCCCGCTGGTCTCCGTGTCGGCGAGGATGCCGTAGGTCTGGGTCTCCCAGTGCACGGTGTAGACGCCCGCGGGGACGCCGAGGTTGTTGCCCTTCTTGAAGGTGGAGAGCGTGAGGATCGCCGGGCTGAAATCCTTCTTCCAGCCGTCGTTCATCTCCTTCGTCAGATCCATCGCCCAACCGGCCTTGTAGAACGGAGCCATGTCGGTGGCGTTGAACGACGAGTAGATGTCGGGCATCGACCTCGACTGCGCCTTCGCCTGGAGCTTGGCCAGGTAATCCGTCGGGCCGGGAGTGTCGACGGTGACCTTCACCCCGGTCTCCTTCGTGTACTTCTCCGCCAGCGCGGTGAGCGCCGCCTCCTGGCCGCGGGACTGGTTCATGAAGGTCAGTTCGACATCTTCTCCCGAGCCGGAGCCGGAGCCGTTCGAGGACGCGCATCCGGCGAGCAGGAGGGAGGAGACGGCCAGCGCTCCGGCCGCGACCCCGAGACGACGGCGCACCGTACGCGCCTTGGATCGTTTCACGTTCATCGTTGTGAGTCCTCACCTTTGAAAGACATGGGGGAAATGTGACCCGGCTCACGCTAGGGCGACGGCTTCCGCGCTGTCAATTGGCAATCGAATGCCAAGCGCTACGAGCCCGGACATTTTACGCAATATGTTGATTCCGTCGCCCCGCCGTGGGCACCGATTGCCGGACCGTCGGGCAGCGTCAGACCGCGTCGCCGGTGCTCGCACGGCCGACGACCTCGGTCGACAGCTCGACGCGCTGGGCAGGCACCGGATGCCCGTCCCGCGCGGCCAGGATCATCCCCACGGCGCGGGCCGCGATCTCACGCGTCGGCTGGCGGACGCTCGTCAGGGGCGGGTGCGCGCCGCGCGCCGTCACGCTGTCGTCGAATCCGATCACGAGCGCCTCCACCGGCACCTGCAGTCCTTCCGCCTGCGCAGCCCGCATCGCGTGGAGCGCCATGGTGTCGGTGCAGCCGAAGATCCCGATCGGCAGCTCTCCGCGAGCGGTCGAGCCGAGCATCCGCCTCACCGCGTCGTACGCATCCGCGCCGGACCAGTCGACGTCGAGACGCTCGACGTCGACGCCGGCCTCCTGCGCGGCCCCTACGAACCCGTCGACGCGGGCGCGACCGTGCCGCAGCGGCGGCGCCCCCACGAGGACGATCAGCCGGCGTGCGCCGCGCTCGAGCAGGTGCAGCGCCGCCTGGCGCCCGCCCGCCCGATCGGTCGGTCCGATGCTGGGCAGATGCCCGACCACATCGGAGGGAGGCTCGATGGCGACCGCCGGGATACCGGCTTCGGCCAGCGCCTCCAACTGCGCCGTCGTCGGGCGGACCGTGCCGAGGACCACGCCCGCCGAGCCCCGCGCGCGCACCCGCGCGTCCCAGTCGTCCTCCGGGTCGTCCCGTTCCGCGGTGAGGACGAGGTCGTACCCCGCCTGTTCCGCCGCGATCCGCGCGCCGGCGGTGATCTCATCGGCCCATTCGTTGTGGAATTTGTTCACGACGAGGTCGATGACGGGCGCCGACACCGTGCGGGGCCGCCCCCGCGACTCCTGCGCCCGGCGGTAGCCGAGCTCGCGCGCGGCCTGGAGCACACGGGTCCGAGTGGCGGGGCTCACCTCGCCGCGGCCGGCGATCACCCGCGACGCGGTGGGCACGGCGACCCCCGCCGCGCGGGCCACATCGGCGAGTGTCGGCTTGCGGGCGGTCATGCGTCTATTTTGCGTAAAAAGAGGCTCGCCCGCACTAACCCCCGATCCGCTCCTCCAGCAGCGCCAGCAGCGCCTCCGCCGCCCGGCCCGGTCGCGGGCGCGCGATGGCGCTCAGGCGCCAGGCGACCGTCTCGCGCAGCGGCCGGACGACGGCTCCTGGAGCGGGGATGATCGTCAGCTCGGGAAGGGCGGCCACCCCGAGCCCGGACGCCACGAAGCGCGGGATCTCGCCGAGGTCGGAGAGCTCGGTCGGCACCCGCCTGGTCAGCCCGAGGCCGGAGAACGCCCGATCCAGGGCGACGCGGTTGCCGAAGCCCGCGCGTGCATCCACCCAGGGGTCGTCCGCCAGGTCGGCCAAGGCGACCGCGCGCCTGCGGGCGAGTGGATGCGCCTCCGGCAGCACCGCGCGGAACGGGGACTCGGCGAGCGGGCGGATCAGCAGCCCGGGAACCGGGTCGGGGAGGCCGTGGAAGGCGATGTCGAGGCGCCCCTGCCTGACCTCCTCCACCAGGCCGGTCGATCCGCTGGGCGACGGGCCGAGGCGGAGGTCGACGTGCGGATGCCGGCGGTGGAACTCCCCCATGATCCCCGGCAGGTCGACCCGCATCAGGTTCGTGAAGATGCCCACCCGCACCGTGCCGCGGAGCGGGCCCTCTCGGTCGGCGAGCTCGCGCATCCGCTCGACGGCGTGGAGGGCCGCCCTGGCCTCCGCCAGCACCGCCTCGCCGGTGTCGGTCAGCCGCACGCCGTGGGCGTCGCGCTCGAACAGCGCCGACCCGAGCTCGCGCTCCAGGCTCTGGATGCCGGCGGAGACGGTCGACTGCGCGGCGAAGACCCGCTCGGCGGCGCGAGTGAAGCTGCCCTCGTCGGCGACGGCGGCGAGGTACTCCAGCTGGCGGGTCTCCACCGGCCCAGCCTAGCGGCCTATCGGAGTCACCGATACTCACGATCGGGTATTTCCGTTGGACTCGATGGCTGAGGAGGAGCATCCTTCAACCATGACCACCACATCGGCTCCCACCACCACGGACCGCCGCCCCTTCCGCCTGCGTCACGGGGCGGGCTTCTGGGTCATCGCCGCGGCCTTCCTCGCGGTGATGGCCTTCTCGACCATCCCCACCCCGCTGTACGCCTTCTACCAGGCCCGCGACGGCTTCCCGACCTGGGTCGTCACCGTGATCTTCGCCGCCTACGCGGTCGGCGTCATCGCGAGCCTGTTCCTCATCGGCCACCTCAGCGACTGGGCGGGACGACGCCGCATGGTGCTCATCGCCGTGCTCGTGGAGATCGTGGCCGCCGCCCTCTTCCTGGTCTGGAACGACGTCGCCGGCCTGATCGTCGCGCGCACCCTCTCCGGCATCGGCGTCGGCGCCCTCACGGCCAGCGCCACCGCGCACCTGAGCGAGCTGCGGGCCGTCGCACGACCGGAGGAGGGACCCCGCCTCGCCGGGACCGTGTCGACGGTCGTGAACACCGGCGGGCTCGCGCTCGGCCCGCTGATCGGCGGTGCCTTCGCCCAGTTCCTCCCGGCTCCGCTGCTGCTGCCGTACGCCGTGTTCCTGGTCGTCCTCGCCGTGGCCGCGGTCGCGGTCGCCCTGGTGCCCGAGACGGTCGAGCGCGCCGAGGAGCGCCCCGCCTACCGTCCGCAGCGCATCTCGCTCCCCGCCTCGGCGCGCGGCGCCTTCTCGGCCGCGGCGACCGCCGCCTTCGCCGGGTTCGCGGTGTTCGGCCTGTTCACCTCGCTCGCGCCGAGCGTGCTGGCCGGGACGCTGCACCAGACCTCGCACCTGCTCGCCGGCGCGGTCCCGTTCGGGGTCTTCGCGGCCTCCGCCGTCTCGCAGATCGTGTTCTCCCGTCTGTCGGCGCGCGCCCAGCTGGTCCTCGCGCTCGTACTGATGCTCGTCGGCCTCGCGGGCCTCGCGGCGGGCGTGCTGGCCGCCTCGCTCGGCGTGTTCATCGTCAGCGGGATCCTGGCGGGGGCGGGCGTCGGCCTCCAGTTCCGCTCCTCGATCGCCGCCGCCGCTGCCCTTGCGGCCCCGGAGCGCCGGGGCGAGGTCCTGGCCGCGATCTTCCTCATCGCGTACATCGGTCTCGCGCTGCCGGTGCTGCTGGTCGGGGTGGCGCTGATCCTCTGGCCGCTCGTGCCGGTGCTCGTGGTGTTCGTGGCCGCGGTGGCGGTGCTGTCGGTGGTCGCCGCGATCGGGATGCTGCGGCGGGACCGGTCGGCTCGCGTCGATCGAATTCCAGCATTTCCTCAGCCGGCCTCCCGGTAGGATCGGTGGGACAAGGGGAGTACTCCCGCAGCAGCGAGCCCGTCAATACGGATGCGCCATCGCATCCCGGGCCGCTGGTCCCGCCGCCGAGAGACATCGGCCGGGGCGGAGGAGACCTTGGCGAGTCGCTACGCCTACCCCTTGGAGTCCCGGTGCAGGTCACCCCGCTCATCTGGATCGTCACGATCGCCGTCACGATCGCCTTCTTCGTCTACGAGTTCTTCGCGCACGTGCGCAAGCCGCACGAGCCCACGATCGGCGAGTCCGCCCGCTGGTCCGCCTTCTACATCGGCCTGGCGCTGCTGTTCGGCGTCGGGATCGGGCTGGTCTCGGGCTGGAACTTCGGCGGCGAGTACTTCGCCGGCTACCTGACCGAGAAGGTCCTGTCGGTCGACAACCTGTTCGTCTTCCTGCTGCTGATGACCGCGTTCGCCGTGCCGAAGGCGTACCAGCAGAAGGTGCTGATGATCGGCATCGTCATCGCGCTGGTGCTGCGCGGCGCGTTCATCGCGGTCGGCGCGACCCTCATCGAGAGCTACTCGTGGGTGTTCTACCTGTTCGGCGCACTGCTGCTGTTCCTCGCGTGGCGACAGGCGTTCGGCTCCCACGACTCCGACCCGTCCGACAACCGCGCGATGCGGTTCGTGCGCCGCCACCTCCCCGTGACCGAGGAGTACCACGGCGACAAGTTGACGGTGAAGAAGGACGGCCGCCGCTTCGTCACGCCGATGCTGCTCACCATCATCGCGATCAGCCTGATCGACGTCGTCTTCGCCGTCGACTCCATCCCGGCGATCTACGGGCTCACCAGCGAGGCGTACATCGTCTTCACCGCGAACGCCTTCGCCCTGATGGGACTGCGCCAGCTGTTCTTCCTGATCGGCGGGCTGCTCGAGCGTCTGATCTACCTGTCGCAGGGTCTCGCGGTCATCCTCGGCTTCATCGGCGTGAAGCTCGTCTTCCACGCGCTGCACGTCAACGAGCTGCCCTTCATCAACGGCGGCCACCCGGTCGAGTGGATCCCGGAGATCCCGATCTGGTTCTCGCTCGTGTTCATCGGCGTGACCATCGCGGTGGCGGCGATCGCCAGCCTCCGCAAGACGCGCAGCACGAAGCGCGCCAAGGATGCGGCGACGTACGACACGATGGAGGCATGACGAGCGCACGCGTGGTCTCCGTCAACCGCGACGACGAGCACGGCTTCTCCAAGCGGCAGCGCCCCTCCATCACCCTGGTCGCCGGCCTCGGGGTGGAGGGGGATGCGCACTTCGGCGCGACCGTGCAGCACCGCTCCCGTGTGCGCCGCGACCCGACGCAGCCGAACCTGCGGCAGGTCCATCTGATGCACCGCGAGCTGTTCGACGAGGTGACGCCGGACGTCGAGCCCGGCGACCTCGGCGAGAACGTCACGACCGAGGGCGTCGACCTGCTCGCCCTGCCGCGCGGCACCCGGCTCCTTCTGGGCCAGGAGGCCGTGGTGGAGCTGACCGGGCTGCGCAACCCGTGCGTCCAGATCGACCGCTTCGAGCCCGGGCTGCTCAAGCAGGTGGTCGGGACGGGCCCTGAGGGCGAGACGGTGCGCCGCGCGGGCGTGATGGCGGTCGTCGTCGCGGGCGGCGTGGTGCGGCCGGGCGACCCGATCGCCGTCGAACTGCCGGCCGGCGCTCAGGAGGCGCTGGCGCCGGTCTGAGCCCGCGGCCGGGCCGTCACCCCTCGTCGTCGATGTCGGCCAGCAGCTGCTTGGTCGCCTTCGCGATGTCGTCGTGGTCGTTCTGCGCCGCCCGGCTCTCCAGCGAGATCACCGCGCACCGGTGCAGCTTCGCGAAGTCGCCGTACGGGAAGCTGTAGCGCTTCTTGGTCTCCTCGTTCGCGTCGTCGTCCACGCCGAGGTGCCAGAGCGCGTAGTCGTCCCAGCCGTTCTTCTCGATGAAGCGGTTCTGCTCGTCCGTGCTCGGCGCGTGCTCGCTCCAGTCGTCGCGGGAGTCGCGGACGACGTCCCCCTTCTTCAGGAGCGATCGCGCGTGGTCCAGGGCCTTCTTGTTCAGCTTCACGGTCATAGAGGTATCGCTACTCCCGCTGCGGCGGAGGTCAAGTGCTCGCGCCGAGCGCGACCAGCGCCGCCTCCCCCGTCACCACGCGCCCGTCGACGATGCCGACGGGCAGCGGGTCGGTGATGCCGCCGATCCACTCGCCGGTCGCAGCCGTGTTGCGGAACGCGAAGAACACCGGGCGGTCGGCGGCGCGGTCGTGGACGACCCGGCCGACGTACAGCTCCTGACCGGTCACCTGCTGAGCCTTCCGCGGATCCCACGTCCCGTCGGCATCGGCGATGATCGCCCACACGCCCCCGCTCGTCCCCGTCGCGCGCCGCGAGGCGGCGAGGTCCGGCGCGAGGCACGAGAAGAAGAGCACGGAGTGCCCGTCGATCGTCGCCGTGTTGAGCACCTCGAGCTGGCCGAACCCCGCGCCGGGCCTGGTCAGCGGCGGGTGGAGGGTCCACTCCCGCAGGTCGGCGGAGGTCGCCGTGCCGATGACGCCCCGGTCGTCGGGCGGGCCCTCGTTCGACCGGGCGGTGATCAGCATCCGCCAGGTGCCGTCGTCCTGGCGGTACACGAAGGGGTCGCGGAACGCCTCGTCGTGCCAGCTCCCGTCGCTGAGGAGCTCGTACCAGCGCCGGTCGGCCCGCAGGATCGGGTTCGCCCCGCTCTTGCGCCAGGTGATCAGGTCGTCGGAGGTGGCGACTCCCACACTCTGCACATTGCCGAGCGGCGTGAGGGTGGCCCCGGTGTAGAAGAGGTGCCACGTCCCGTCGTCGTCGCGCACGACGCTGCCGGTCCAGGTGGCGACGTCGTCGAAGGCCGGAGCGTCGCTGCGCACCAGCGCATCCTCGATCCTGGTCCAGTTCGTCAGGTCGGGCGACACCGCGTGGCCGACGGACGCGCGGTGGTGCCGCGCATCGGGGTCCTGCAGCGCCTTCGAGGCGTAGAGGAAGAAGAGGTGGTACCGGCCGCCGTCGTCCGCGAACCAGAAGTCCCAGACGTAGCTGTCGGGGAGAGAGAACATGTTCAGCCTTTCAGCCCTTGCGAGGCGATGGAGTTGACGAAGGAGCGCTGGAAGGCGACGAAGAGCGCCAGCACGGGGATGGTGATGATGCTCGCGTACGCCATGATCTGGCCCCACGAGGTGTTGAGCTGCTTGAAGTAGTCGATGCCGACCATCGCCGGGCGCACGGCCTCGCTCTGGGTGACCATGAGCGGCCACAGGTACTGGTTCCAGGCGGGCAGGAAGGTGAGGATGGCGACGGTCGCCACCGCGGGCCCGGCCAGCGGCATGATGATCGTCCGGTAGATCCGGAACCAGCCGGCCCCGTCGACGCGCGCCGCCTCGTCCAGCTCCTTCGGGATGGAGTCGAAGTACTGGAAGAAGAGGAAGATCGAGAACGCGTTGGCGATGAACGGCACGATCTGCACGGTGTACGTGTCGAGCCAGCCCTGCACGATCTGCGCGCCGTCGAAGTACGGGAGCTGGTTGACCTCCCACAGCAGCGGCAGCGCCATGACCTCGAACGGCACGATCAGTGTGGCGAGCACCACGCCGAGCGCCCACTTGCGGCCAGGCATCCGCATCCGCGACAGGGCGAAGGCGGCCATCGAGTTGACGATGATGCCGAGCGCGACGGTCGTCACCGAGATGATGATCGAGTTCAGCAGGAACTGGGCGAACGGGACGCGGTCGAACACACCGGTGTAGTTGTCCAGGCTCAGGTCGCCGACGGGGAGGAAGGCCTGGATGCCGTCGAGGTCGCCGAAGATCTGCGTGTCCGGCTTGAAGCTCGAGACGATCATGAACAGCAGCGGGAGGCCGAACACCAGGGCCAGCGCGATCTTCAGGACGAGCAGGAGCACGCCGCGTGCCGAGCGCCTCATCGCTGCACCTCCTTGTCGCGGGTGAGGAACCGCTGCAGCAGGGTGACGACCAGCACCAGCACGAAGAACACCAGCGAGATCGCCGACGCGTAGCCGGTCTGCTGCTGCTGGAACCCGCTGCGCACCGCCTGGAAGACGAGCGTCGAGGTGGAGTTGATCGGGCCGCCCTGCGTCATGATGTTGACCTGCGAGAACAGGCCGAACGCGGCGATGGTGATCGTGATGAGGATGAAGGTCCTGGTCTGCCGGAGGCCGGGCCAGGTGATGTGCGCGAACTGCTGCCAGCGCGTGGCGCCGTCGAGGGCGGCTGCTTCGTACAGCTCCTCCGGGATGGTCTGCAGGCCGGCGAGCCAGATGATCATGTGGAAGCCCATCGCCTGCCACGCCGACATGAGGATGATCGCGAACAGCGCCCAGTGCGGGTCGCCCAGCCAGTCGGGGCCCTGCACGCCGACCTTCGACAGCAGGACGTTGATGAGGCCGTCCTTCTGGTAGAGGAACAGCCACAGCATGGACACCACGACGATCGAGGTGACGACGGGCAGGAAGTAGACGGTCCGGAAGAACGTCGTCCCGCGCACCCGGCTGTTCACGAGGAGCGCGAGGACGAGCGCGAGCGCCGACTGGAACGGCACGATCACGATGGTGAAGATGATCGTGTTGCGCAGCGACGCCCAGAACGTGTCGTCGGTGAACAGGTTGACGAAGTTGTCGACGCCGACGAACTGCGCCGGCTCCGGCGAGACCAGGCGCGCGTTGGTGAAGGCGAGCACGAAGGTCAGGCCGATGGGCACGATCAGGAACGTGGCGATGAGGACGGCGGCCGGCGCGAACATCAGGAGCGCGATCGACGCCTCCTTCTTCTGTCCGGCGACGGCGGCGCGGGCGGTGCGGACGCGGCGCCCGAGGCGCACGTCCGGCTTGACGATGGTGGTCATGGCTGATCCCTCGTGAGACCGGGGCCGGGCGCGGTCGCCCGGCCCCGGTGGATCACTTGAAGTAGTTGTTCGACTTCTGGTTGGCGTCGATGTCCTTGACCGCCTGGTCGAGGGTCGACTTCGGGTCCGCGCCGTTGATGATGTCCTGCGCGGCCTTGGTGAACGTCGTGGCGATGAAGGGGTACCCGGGGGTGACCGGCCGCACCTCGGCGAACTCCTTCGAGTACTGGCGGAAGATCGCGTTGTCCTCGCCCTCGCCGTAGCCCGGCACCAGCGCCGCGGCGCCCTCGGTGGCCGGGATGGTGCCCGCCGCCTTCGCGACGCCCGCGACGTACTCGTCGGCGGTGGCGAACTTCATGTACGCCATCGCACCGGCCTGGTCGGAGCAGGTCTTCGAGACGCCCCACTGCCAGGAGCCGCCGCCGATCTTCGCGCCGTCGCCGAAGTCGACCGGCGGGAGGAACAGCACATCGTCGCCGAACTTCTCGCGCAGCGAGTCGGCCGCCCAGCTGCCGTCGTAGAGGATGCCGGTCTTGCCGTTGGCGAAGTCCGCCGCCGGGTCGGTGCCCGACTTCGCGGCGATGTAGCCGTCGGAGACCAGGCCGCGGAACCACTTCGCCCACGCCACCGCGTCTGCGCCGTTCAGCGCGCCGTCGGCGGTCTTGTAGCCGTCGCGGTCGATGAGGTCGCCGCCGAAGCTCTGCAGCAGCGGCGAGTACGCGTACGGCCACCACTCCCCGGTGGAGCTGGTCATGAAGTCGGCGGCGTGGCCGAACTTCCCCGAGGCCTTGAGCTTGGCGAGCACGTCGTCGAACTCGGCCTTCGTCCACGGCTCGTCGATCGTCGGGACGCGGGCGCCGATCGCGTCGAGCGTGCTCTTCCTCGTGATGAGGTTGAGGGCGACGTCGTAGAACCCGTAGGAGTACGTCTTGCCGTCGTACGTCCCGACCGTCGACGGCAGGAAGCCCTTCAGCTGCGACTCCAGGCCGGTCAGCGGCGACAGGTAGCCCGCCCACACCCAGTTCGGGACGTTGGGGGCGTCGATGTCGAGGATGCAGGGCAGCTTCTTCGACGCGGCGGCGGCGGTCACCGACTGGTTGTACGAGTCCTGCGGAAAGGCCTGGACCTTGACGGTGTATTTCGACTGGCTCTTGTTGAAGTCGTCCACGATCTTCTGGACGGCGCCGAGCTCGGCCTTGTTGCCAGCGTTGTGCGTCCACATGACGAGCTCCCCGTCGGAGCCGCCTGCGCCGCCGCCTCCCTTGGCGCAGCCCGTGAGCGTCACCACTGCTGCGGCCGTCATGATCGCGGTCGCCATGAGCGCCCGGCGAGTGTTCTTTCTCACTGTCGATCCTCCATTGGATTGTGATCACCGGGAGCTGGTCAGCCGACGCCCGGAAACTAAATGCATTTAGGTACTTACTAAATGCGTTTAGCCGCGTTGACGCTAGCACTAGGATGAAGCCGGTGCAACAAGCGCCGTCGTTCAGGGAGGAGCCGCGCAGCATGGCGAAACGGGTGACCATCGCGGACGTCGCCGCGGAGGCGGGCCTCTCGAAGACCGCCGTGAGCATGATCCTCAACGAGCGGACGGGGACCGGCCTCTCCCCCGAGACCGCCAAGCGCGTCCGCGCGATCGCCCAGCGACTCAACTACCGGCCCGACCCGTCGGCGCGCGCCCTCCGCATGGGAACGACCCCCACCATCGGCTTCGTCTCCGACGACGTCACGCTCACCCGCTACGCCTCGGCGATGATCCGCGGCATCCTCGACGTGGCAGAGGAGAACGACCACACGGTCCTCCTGGCCGAGACGGGCCACCACCCGGAGCGGCTCTCGGGCGCGCTCGACGCCATGCTCGACCGGCGGGTCTCCGCACTGGTCTTCGGATCGATGGCGGCCCGCCGGGTGGAGCTGCCCGAGCTGCCGTCCGACCTCCCCGTCGTGATGGTGAACGCGACCACGATGGTCGACTACCCGGTCGTGCTCCCCGACGAGCGCACGGCCGGCGCCGCCATCGCCCAGCTGCTCATCGACGCCGGCCACACCGAGATCGCGCTCATCGGCCGCCGCTACGACGAGGACCTCCCACCCGAGGTGTCGGTGACGATCTCGGACCGGTTCGCCGGCCTCGACGGGGTCATGGCCGAGAACGGACTGACCTGGGCGTGGGAGGAGGCGTTCGAGTTCTGGGCGCCGGACGACGGCTATCACGCCACCAAGCGCGCCCTGGCGTCGGGCGCCCGCTTCACGGCGATGGTCTGCCTGACCGACAACGTCTCCTTCGGCGCCTACCAGGCGCTCCAGGAGGCCGGCGTCCGCATCCCCGACCAGGTGTCGATCGCGTCGTTCGACGACGACGAGATCGCGACCTATCTGCGCCCCCAGCTGACGACGGCCCGCCTCCCGTACGAGGAGATGGGCCGCCGGGCCATGTCGCTCGCGCTGCAGGGCATCGGCGAGCCCCGCCGCCACCTCGTGCCGATGCCGATCATCCGGCGCGGGTCGGTTCGGGAGGGCTGAGCGGACACGACCCCGGTAGTACGGTCGCGGCATGACCACGCGCGCCGCACCGACCCGCTGAGGATCAGCCCCGCAGCAGGAACTGCCAGTTCCCGGGGACCCTGTCCGCCGGTCCCGGGGTCGGCTGGCTGAGCGGGTGGTGCTCAGGCGCCGCAAGCCGCGGGCCGACCGCCTCCTGGCCCGTGGCGTAATCCCAGAACCAGTCCTCGCCGGGCTCGAAGCTCTGCATCCACCGGTGCCCGGTGGCCAGCGCGTGCGCGGTCCCGTGCGCGTTGACCGACTGGTCGCAGCATCCGATGTGTCCGCAGACCGCGCAGCGGCGCAGGTGGAACCACCAGCTGCCCTCCGCCTCGCAGTCGAGGCACCCCGGTCCGGCCGGCGGAATCGTCGTGTCGATCGTCCCGTCTGGGATGCGCTCTGTCATCGGCCCCTCATCCATTCCGCACGAACTGCTGCGTCAAGCATCCTCCACGGGACGCTCCCGCGCGTGACCCCGGCAGGGCCACGACAGCCCCGTCGGCCCGCTCCTAGGGTCGTCTCGACCGGCCGGGGCGGACCCGGTGGCGCAGCTCACTCACGGAAGGGACGGACATGGCCGATCAGCCGCTGACCGGGTCCGTGGCCGGCAGCACCCGTTCGCGGCGGGCGGCCTCAGCGTGGGCTCCGCTGGCGATCCCCGCCTTCCGCGTCCTCTGGTTCGCGCAGCTCGGGAGCAACATCGGCACGTGGATGCAGACGGTCGGCGCCCAGTGGTACCTGGTCGAGGTGTCCGCCGGCGCGGTCGTGATCGCTCTCGTGCAGACGGCGAGCCTGGCGCCCGCGATCGTGCTGTCCCTCCCGGCGGGCGCACTGGCCGACTCCCTCGACCGCCGCAAGCTGCTCATCGTGGGATCGGTGGCCAGCGCCGTGATCGCCACCGTCCTCACGATCATCAGCGCACTCGGCGCGCTCACGCCGTGGACGGTGCTCGTCATCACGCTGCTGCTCGGCGTGACCTCCACCGTGACCTCTCCGGCCTGGCAGGCGATCCAACCCGAGCTGGTCCCCCGCGAGCTCATCGCCGCGTCCTCCGCCCTCGGCGGTGTGACGGTCAACGGCGCGAGGGCGGTCGGGCCGGCGCTGGCGGGCGTCGTCCTCTCGTTCTTCGGCACTCCGGTCGTCTTCGGCCTCAACGCCGTCAGCTTCATCGGGGCCGCGGCCGCACTGATCTGGTGGCGGCGGCCGCCCCAGCAGGGCCTCGACGACCGCGAGCCGTTCGTCGCCGCGATCCGGGCCGGCGTGCGGTACGTGACCTCCGCGGCGCTCATCCGCCGGATCCTGCTGCGGGCGGCCCTCTTCGCCCTGCCCGGAAGCGCGATCTGGGCGCTGCTGCCGCTCGCCGCGGAACGGCTCCACCTGGACTCGGCGGGCTACGGACTCCTCCTCGGCGCTCTCGGCGTCGGAGCGGTCGCGGGCGTCTTCGCCCTCCCGCCCGCCAGGAAGCGCTTCTCGGACACGACGATCGTGACGTGGAGCGCCGCCCTCTTCGCCGTGACGACGCTGGCGGCCGGGTACTGGCCGCTGGCTGCGGTGCTTCCGACGCTGGTCGTCGGCGGCCTCGCCTGGATCGGAACGCTCACCGTCCTCAACACGGCCCTCCAGCTGACCCTGCCGCAGTGGGTCCGCTCGCGGGGCGTCTCGATCTACATCCTCGTCTTCATGGGGACGATGGCCATCGGCTCGTGGCTGTGGGGGTTCCTGGCTCAGCTGTACGGCGCACCCGCCTCCTCGCTCGCCGCGGCGATCCTCCTGGCACTGGTGGCGGCGAGCGCCGTCGTGCTCCCGCTCCGTGCGGGCACCGGCTCCATCGACCGGACCTTCTCGTTGACGTGGGCGGAGCCGCGACTGCAGTTCACCCCCGCTCCCACCGACGGGCCGGTGCTCGTCCATGTCGCATACCGGGTACCCGAGGAGTCGAGCGCCGCCTTCATCGCCGCGATGCGCTTCGTCGAAGGGTCGCGGCGGCGGACCGGGGGCTACCGCTGGTCGCTCTACCGCGGCGGAGAGGACGAGGACCTGTATCTCGAGGCCTTCATGGTCCCCTCCTGGGCCGAGCACCGCCGCCAGGAGACGGAGCGGCTGACGGGGCGGGACCGCGAGCAGCTCGACGCGGCCATCGCCTTCGCCGGCGCCCCGCCGGTCGAGCATCACTACTTCCCCGCCCCATCCCGACACGAAGGAGACAGACACCCATGACCGAGTTCGACCCGCTTCACTTCGGGATCGTCGAGCCGCGCACGTTCGAGCAGCTGCGCATCGGCGAGATCTTCCGCGCCCCGAGCCGGACGGTGACGGACGCGCACGCCTCGGCCTTCCAGGCCGTGTCCGCCGACAACCACCCGGTCCACTACGACGAGGTGTGGGCGAAGGCGCACGGGCACAGCGCGCCGGTGGTGCACGGGCTGCAGGTGCTGGCCTTCACGGCGCCGGGAGCCACGCTGTTCCCGCACGTCATCGGGGAGGTCTTCATCGCGTTCACCGGATTGTCGGCGACGTTCCTGGGCGAGGTCCACGCCGGCGACACGCTCTACTCGCAGCTGGAGATCACGGCGCTCACGCCGGACGGGCCGAACGGCATCGTCACCGCCGCCGTCACCGTCCACAACCAGCGGTCGGAGGTCGTCCTCTCCGGCGAGCACACCTACCTGCTGAAGCGCACGGAGGAACCGGCGGCGTGACCGCGGCGGTCAGCAGCGACAGACGGGTGCCGATCGAGCCGCAGAGTGTGGATGCGCCGCTGACGCAGACGGCGATCTTCCTCGTCCTGACGGTCCGCGACACCGACGCCGCCGTCGATACGGTCCGCTCGAGCCTGGCCGACGTGGCGGGGCTCATCAAGTCGGTCGCGTTCCGGGGCCTCGGCTCGTCGTTCAGCTGCACGGTCGGCATCGGCGCCCGCGTCTGGCCGGCCCTGGTCGGGAGACCGCTGCCGGCGCAGCTGCGCCCCTTCCGGACGATCGCCGGCGCGACCCATACGGCTCCGGCGACGCCGGGGGATCTGCTGTTCCACATCCGCTCCGACAGGCACGACCTGTGCTTCGAGTTCGAGCAGCTCCTTCTCGAACAGCTCGACGGTGCGGTGGACGTCGCGGACGAGACCACCGGTTTCCGGTACTTCGACGTCCGCGACCTGCTCGGATTCGTCGACGGCACGGCGAACCCCGTCGGCCAGGACCTCCACGCCGCGACGATCGTCGGAGAGGAGGACCCGGCATACGCCGGCGGGAGCTACGCCGTCGTGCAGAAGTACACGCACCCGCTCGCGGCCTGGAACGCGCTCACGACCGAGCAGCAGGAGGCGATCATGGGGCGGCGCAAGGCCGACAACGTCGAGCTCGACGACGCCGCCACCGGTCAGAAGGCGCACAAGACCCTGGCGACGATCGTGGACGCGAACGGCGACGAGCACGACATCCTCCGCGACAACATGCCCTTCGGCAGCGTCGCCGCCGGCGAGGTCGGGACGTACTTCATCGGCTATGCTCGCGACCTCTGGGTGATCGAGAAGATGCTCGAACGCATGTTCATCGGAGACCCGCCCGGCCTGCACGACCGGCTCCTCGACTTCTCCACCGCCCGTACCGGATCGAGCTTCTTCGTACCGTCGGCGGCCTTCCTCGCGCAGCTGGGCGACGCCCCGGGCACGCAGGACGCCTCCGCCCCGCTCGCGCCGGCCTCCGCTGACGGGTCGCTCGGAATCGGATCCGGTCGCACCCCCTCACCCACGAAGGACATCCCCCGATGAACCACCTGTTCCGCGAGCTCGCCCCGATCACCGCCTCCACCTGGGAGATGCTCGACGACGAAGCGCGCACGCGCCTCGTTCCTGCGCTCAACGGCAGGAAGCTCGTCGACTTCTCCGGGCCCAACGGCTGGCAGTACTCCGCCACCTCGCTCGGGCGCGTCGGCGACCTCATCGACGCGCCCCTCACGAGCGTGACCGCTCGCACGCGCGCCGTGCTCCCGCTCGCCGAGCTCCGGGTGGAGTTCACGCTCGACCGGGCAGAACTCGACGCGGCCGAGCGGGGCGCCGTCGATGTGGACCTGTCCCCGCTGGACACGGCGGCCTCCGACCTGGCGACGGCCGAGAACTCCGCGATCATCAGCGGATGGCCCGCGGCCGGCTTCAGCGGCATCACCCCCTCCGCGCCCGCGCCGACGGCCCCCGTCGACGCGGGCTCCGACCTCGCGCGAGCCGTCGCCGCGGCCGTCGCCCAGCTGAAGCGGTCCGGCATCGACGGACCGTACGGACTCGCCCTCGATACGAACACGTGGGTCGATGTCGAGGGCGGCAGCGACGCGGGAGGCTCGCCGCTGGCGCGTCATCTGGGTCGCATCCTGGGCGGCCCGGCGCTGTGGGTGCCGGGAGCGCCTGGCCCGGTCGTGGTGAGCCTCCGCGGCGGCGACTTCGTCTTCGAATCCGGTCAGGACATCGCCCTGGGCTACTCCGGCCACACCGCCGGAACGGTCACGCTCTACCTGGAGGAGTCGTTCAGCTTCCGGGTCGCCACGCCGGAGGCGGCCGTCGCCCTCTAGGCGTCGCGACTTGCGCCGAGGCGGCTCAGCGTTGGTCTGCCGGGCGGTCCTCGTTACGCTCAGGAGGTGGACAAGACCGCAGGCGTGAGACGACGTCGGGCATGAGCCCGGCATTCATGCCCGCATCGGGCCGTCTCTACGGAAGGCTGCCCGGATCGACGGCGCGCACCACCAGGTTCGTCGCGTTCGACACGGTCAGCGCTGCGGCCGTGCGGGCGCCCACCTCGCCGGACGAGACCGGGAGCGGCTACGACGATCCCGGCGACGTCCTGGTCCTCGCATTCGTCACCGCCGGGTCGGTCGCCTCCATCGCCGGCCGGGAGACCCACCTGCGCAGCCGGGGCGACATGGCGATGAGTCAGCTCACCCGCGTCGACAAGGTCGGCATGACCGGTGACTTCCGCTCGGTCTCCCTCCGCTTCGACAGCGGTCTCATCCACGCCTCCTCCCGCGAGATCGATCACCTGATGCGGCGTCGTTTCACGCAGTCCGAACCGATCCCCCGGCTGCTGGGAGCGATGTGCCGCGAGCTGCTCGGGCCCGAACAGCTCGGGCCCGGCGCGGCGACGGCCGTGACCCGGTCGGTGGTCAGCCTGTGCGCCGGCCTGTTCGACGATGCGCTCGGCCGCACGTCGCCCCCGGAGCGCCTGTCGCGCAACGTGGTCGCCCAGGCGCTGAACTACATCGAGGTCAACGCCTCCTGCCCCGGTGTCGACCCGCAGCGCGTGGCCGACGCGCTCCAGATCTCCGTCCGCACCCTGCACAAGGCGTTCGAGCACGAGCCGCACACGGTGGCGCAGGCGATCCTCGCCCGGCGGCTCGCGGAGGCCGAGCGCCTGCTGCGCACCGAGACATGCCGGATCGAGGACGTCGCCATCCGCTCCGGGTTCACCTCGTCGTCGTCCTTCAGCCGGGCGTTCCGCCGGGTTCACGACATGACCCCCCGGGATTGGCGACGGGCCAGGCTCGAGCGCGATTAGATCCCAGGGGTCATCCTTCGGGTGCACCCGCACCGGCTCGCTTGGTACGCTCGGCAGATGTCTCGAAAGCGAGAGTTCGATGAGGAGCTCGTCCTCGCCAGCGCGCTGGACGCCTTCTGGAGCAAGGGTTTCACGCTCGCATCGATGACGGACATCTCCCGGCGGTCCGGCGTCGGCAACGGCAGCATCTACGCCGCGTACGCATCGAAGGCCGAGCTCTTCCTCCTCGTGCTGAAGCGCTACTGCTCGTCGCGCGTCGCGACGGTCCGCGCGTCGATGGCCTCTGGCCGGACGCCGGCAGAGGCCGTCGCCCACCTGTTCGCAGCGGTCATCGACGACTGCGGGGCCCACTCGCCGAGCTGGGGCTGCCTCATGCTGAACAGCATGGCGGAGGTCGGTCGCGGGTGGCCGGAGGTGCGCGACATCGCCGCCTCGGCCACGGCCGAGATGCAGTCGATCGTCCGGTCGCGGCTCGACGACGACCGTGTCGCCTCCCCGGACGAGCGCGGAGTGCTGGCGGCCGACATCGTCGCCGCCTCCCACTCGCTGATCCAGTACAGCCTCCTGGACGACGACCCCGCGATGCTCCGGCGGCTGTCGGAATCCGTCCTCCGGCGGTACACGCCGGTGCTCAGCCACTAGGGCCTATCCTCGGCCCGCTCTTGACGCGCAGCGCAGCATTCCTGTTCCCTCCGCGCATCGACGATTCTGGAATCATCATTTCCGGCAGAGTTGTCGCTGTACGGAGGGAGATGTGCGATGACCGATCCGAGTCCCCTGGGCGCGTACCTCAGAGCGCGCCGGGATGCGCTGTCGCCTGAAGCGGCCGGCGTACCATCCGGCGAGAAGCGGCGGGTCCCCGGGCTGCGGCGGCAGGAGGTGGCGAAGCTCGCCGGAATCAGCGCCGAATACTACCTCCGGCTCGAGCAGGGACGGGATCGTCAGCCCTCCACCCAGGTGCTGTCGGCGCTGGCCCGCGCGTTCCAGCTCGACGAGGACGCCACCGAGTACCTGTTCCGGCTCGCCGGGCAGACGGCACCCTCCAGCGTCTCGCGGGCGTCGATCGCACGCACGTCGACGGTGGCCGGGCCGCGACCGGAGGAGCGCACCGAGCGCGTCGGCCGCGTCCTCCAGGAGTGGGCGTCCAACCCGGCCTTCGTCTTCGACCGCAACCTCGACATCCTCGGAGTCAACGACCTCGGCCTGGAGCTGATGCCGTTCTTCGAGCGCCGGAGCGGCAACCTCGTCGAGCATGTGATCCTGGGCGCCCAGACCGCTCCCGACGACTACCGCGTGTTCTGGGAGAAGACCGCCGAGAGCTTCGTGCAGGCGCTCCGCTACTGGGCCGACCCCGCCGACCCTCGGCTGCAACTGCTCGCGGCCTCGCTCTCCTCGAAGTCCGCCCTGTTCCGGGAGGTGTGGAGCAGTCACGAGGCCCGCCCGCTCCGAAGCGGCATCGTGGCCGTCGACGTGCCTCCGTTCGGCATGCTCAACTTCCGCTGGCAGACGTTCGAGGTCCCGGGGCGCACGGAGTTCCTGACCATGCTCGGGGACCCGGGGTCCGGTTCGTCGGCGGCGGCGCTGGACTACCTGAAGGCCAAGGTCAGGCTCAAGAAGGAGATCGCCACCCAGAGCGAGCCGGTGCGCCCCCGGCTGGAGTACATCGACCAGGCGGACGCGCTCAGCGGTCCGTGACATCCAGACCGTGACGGGGCCACGACAACCCCGTCCTGCCGCTCCTAGCGTCGGTGGTGAAGGCAACCTCGAAAGGACACGACATGCCCACCACCCCCACCATCGTCCTCATCCACGGCGCGTTCGCCGACGCGGCGAGCTTCCAGCCGGTCACCCGCAAGCTCCTCGACCGCGGTTACACGGTCCTCGTTCCGGCCGTCCCGAACCGCAGCCTCCTCGGCGACTCCGCGTACATCCGCTCGATCGTCGAGAAGATCGACGGACCGGTCCTCCTCGTCGGCCACTCCTACGGCGGCGCGGTCATCACGGTCGCGGGCGCCGCGGACAACGTCGTCGGCCTGGTCTACCTCTCGGGGTACGCCCTGGCCGAGGGCGAGAGCCTCGGGCAGCTGCAGGGCGGCTTCCCCGACTCCGAGCTGGCCGCCAACCTCGTCTACACGCCGTTCCCGAACCCGGGCGGCGAGGACGGCACCGACGTGTCGGTGAAGATCGACGCGTTCCCGGAGGTGTTCGCCGCCGGTGTCGACCCCGCCGTGTCGCAGGTCCTCGCCGTGGGCCAGCGCCCCCTCGCCGTGCTCGCCTTCAGCGAGGCGGCCCCGGTCGCCGCGTGGAAGACGAAGCCGTCCTTCGGCATCGTGTCGGCGGCCGACCACACCATCAACCCGGACGTGGAGCGCTTCGGCTACAAGCGGGCCGAGTTCCGCCGCGTCATCGAGCTGGACGCGCCGCACCTGGTCATGCAGGCCCTGCCGGAGGAGGTCGTCCAGTTCATCGTGGACGCCGCCGCCGAGGTCGCCTGAGAACCGGTCGAGGCGTCTGAGGAGATGACGATGGCAACAGCCAATCCGCGCGACTACACGCTCCAGCCGGAGGCGCTCGCCTTCGCGGAGGCGACGCTCAACCCTCCGTTCCTGTACCAGATGGCCCCGGAGGACGGCCGGAAGGTCGTGGACGGCGTCCAGGACTCGGAGATCGTCAAGCCGGACGTGGACGAGAAGTGGATCACCGTCACGGGCGGCCCCACCGGCTCCGTCCCCGTGCGCATCGTGAAGCCCGCGGGCTCCACGGGCACCCTTCCCGTCGTCGTGTACACGCACGGCGCCGGCTGGGTCTTCGGCGACGCCCACACCCACGACCGCCTCGTCCGCGACCTCGCGATCGGCACCGGCGCGGCCGTGGTGTTCCCCGAGTACACCCGGTCGCCGGAGGCGAAGTACCCGGTCGCGAACGAGCAGGCGTACACGGCCGCGAAGTGGGTGGCCGAGCACGGCGCCGACGAGGGCCTGGACGGCGGCAACATCGCCATCGCCGGCGACTCCGTCGGCGGCAACATGGCGATCGCCCTCACCCTGATGGCGAAGCAGCGCGGCGACCTGACGTTCAAGGCTCAGGTCTTGTTCTACCCCGTCACGGACGCGAGCTTCGACGACGGCTCCTACACGGAGTTCGCCGACGGATACTGGCTCACCCGCGACGCGATGAAGTGGTACTGGGATCAGTACACCTCCACCGAGCAGGAGCGCGACGAGATCACCGTCTCTCCGCTGCGGGCGACCCTCGACGACGTCGCGGGCCTGCCTCCTGCGCTGGTGATCAACGCGGAGTGCGACGTGCTGCGCGACGAGGGCGAGGCATACGCCTCCAAGCTCCGCGCGGCGGGCGTCGAGGTGACGGGCGTGCGTTACGAGGGCATCATCCACGACTTCGTGATGCTCAACGCCCTGCACGGCACGCCGCAGTCGAAGGCGGCGATCGCGCAGGCTGCGGCGTTCCTGAAGGACGCGCTGTCCGCGTGACCACCCGGTCCATGTGACCACCGGCGGGGGGGGGGGGGGGGGGGGGCCCCCCCCCCCCCCCCCCCCGCCCGCCCCCCGGGGCGGGGGGGCGGCAACGCCGGCCGCGGCGGCGCCGCCCCCCCCC
>NZ_JBPGXM010000061.1:0-21426 GCF_056755495.1 Leifsonia sp. KNZ12-8B | reverse complement strand
AGATGTGTATAAGAGACAGACGAGGAACCATGACCATGCAGATGACAGGAGACCGCAGCGACGCGGGAGCCGCCACCCCCGCCACGACGGGAGCCGCAGCGACCGCCGCCGCCACGACCGGCGCCGCCGCCACCGCGGCCGCCTCCGCGGAGTTCGGGCTGACCGACCTGGACGCCTTCCCGCTCACGGACGAGCAGCGCCGCCTCCGCGACGAGGTGCGCGAGTTCGCCGACACCGTCGTCGCGCCGGCCGCCTACGAGTACGACACCAAGCGCGAGCTCCCGTACGGCATCATCGCCGAGATGGGGCGGATGGGCCTGTTCGGCCTCCCGTTCCCGAAGCGGTACGGCGGTCAGGACAAGGACTACCTCTCGCTGTGCCTCGCGGTCGAGCAGCTCGGCCGGGTCGACCAGTCCATCGGCGTGACGCTGGAGGCCGGCGTCGGCCTCGGCGCGATGCCGATCTTCCGCAGCGGCACCGAGGAGCAGAAGCAGGAGTGGCTGCCGATGCTCGCGCGCGGCGAGGCGCTCGCCGGATTCGGTCTCACGGAGGCGGACGCCGGCTCCGACGCGTCGGGCACGAAGACGACCGCCGAGCTGCGGGACGGGGAGTGGGTGATCAACGGCAGCAAGCAGTTCATCACGAACTCCGGCAGCGAGATCACGAAGCTCGTCACGATCACGGCGGTGACCGGCGAGCAGCAGCGGCCGGACGGCTCCGTCAAGAAGGAGCTCTCGGCCATCCTCGTGCCCGTCCCGACCCCGGGCTTCGTCGCACACGAGCCGTACGACAAAGTCGGCTGGCACACCTCCGACACCCACCCGCTGACCTTGACGGATGTCCGGGTGCCCGAGGCGAACCTCCTCGGCGAGCGCGGTCGTGGGTACGCGAACTTCGTCGCGACGCTCGACGAGGGCCGCGTCGCGTTCGCGGCGCTCTGCGTCGGTGCCGCCCAGGGCTGCCTGGAGCAGGCACTGTGCTACGCGAAGACCCGCAACGTGTTCGGCCGGCCGATCGGCTCCAACCAGCACATCTCCTTCCGGCTGGCCAGGATGCAGGCGAAGGTGCACACCGCACGGCTCGCGTACTACGACGCCTGCTTCAAGCTGATGGCGGGCAAGCCGTTCAAGACCGAGGCGTCGATCGCGAAGCTGCTCGGCAGCGAGGCCGCCATGGAGAACGCGCGCGACGCCGTGCAGATCTTCGGCGGCTACGGGTACATGAACGAGAACCCGGTCGCCCGGCACTACCGCGACTCGAAGATCCTCGAGATCGGCGAGGGCACGAGCGAGGTCCAGCAGATGATCATCGCACGCTCCCTCGGCTTCACCGCCTGACCCTGACCGCCGAGTACGCGGATTCTCTGCGTACTCGGCGGTTTCCGCCCGAATTTCGGCGTACTCGACAGATCGGAAGCGAGGACACAGTGATCGACAAGACGGTGGCGAGCGCCGCGGAGGCGGTCGCCGGCATCCCGAGCGGCAGCACCCTCGCGGTCGGCGGCTTCGGGCTGTGCGGCATCCCGAGCGCGCTCATCCAGGCGCTGCTGGAGGCCGGCACCACCGACCTCGAGGTCGTCAGCAACAACTGCGGCGTCGACGACTGGGGCCTCGGCCTCCTGCTCGCCGAGCACCGCATCCGCAAGATGATCAGCTCGTACGTCGGCGAGAACAAGGAGTTCGCGCGGCAGTTCCTCTCCGGCGAGCTGGAGGTCGAACTCACCCCGCAGGGCACCCTCGCCGAGAAGCTGCGCGCCGGCGGGGCGGGCATCCCCGCGTTCTACACCCCGGCCGGCGTCGGCACCCAGATCGCCGAGGGCGGCCTGCCGCGCCGGTATGCCGCCGACGGGTCGGTCGCTGTCGCGTCCGAGCCGAAGGAGGTGCGCGACTTCGACGGCGCCCGCTACGTGCTCGAACGCTCGCTGCGGCCCGACTTCGCCCTGGTCCACGCGGCGAAGGGCGATCGGCACGGCAACCTCGTCTTCCACGCCGCGGCGATGAACTTCAACCCGCTCGCCGCGATGGCCGGCCGGGTGACCATCGCCGAGGTGGAGGAGCTGGTGGATCCGGGCGCACTCGACCCGGGCGCCATCCACTGCCCCGGGATCTTCGTGCAGCACGTCGTGCACGCGCCGGGCGTCGAGAAGCGCATCGAGCGGCGCACGGTCGCCGCGGCGCCCGGAACCGCGTCGGAAGGGAGCACCCGATGAGCCTCACCCGTACCGAACTCGCCGCCCGGGTGGCGCGCGAGCTCGAGAACGGCCAGTACGTGAACCTCGGCATCGGCATGCCGACGCTCATCCCGAACTACATCCCGGAGGGTGTGGAGGTCATCCTGCACTCCGAGAACGGCGTCCTCGGCGTCGGCCCGTACCCGGTCGACGACGCCGTCGACCCCGACCTGATCAACGCCGGCAAGGAGACCGTCACGGTCAACGCGGGCGCCGCCTTCTTCGACTCGTCGCTGTCGTTCGGGATGGTGCGCGGCGGCCACGTCGACCTCGCCGTCCTCGGCGCGATGGAGGTGTCCGAGACCGGCGACCTCGCCAACTGGATGATCCCCGGCAAGATGGTCAAGGGCATGGGCGGCGCGATGGACCTCGTCTTCGGCGCCAAGCGGCTCATCGTGATGATGGAGCACGTCGACCGGGAGGGCCGGCCGAAGATCGTGCGGGAGTGCAGCCTCCCGCTCACCGGCACCGGCTGCGTCGACCGGATCATCACCGACCTCGCGGTGATCGACGTCACCGCCGACGGGCTGGTGCTGCGCGAGCTCGCGCCAGGGGTGACGGCCGAGGAGGTCGTGGCGGCGACCGGGGCGCCGCTCACGATCGCGCTCGACGCGGCCCCGGAGGTCGCGTCATGAGGGAGATCGAGCAGCGCGGCCTCTACTACGAGGAGTTCGAGCCGGACACCCGCTACCTGCACCGCCCCGGCCGCACGGTGACGGAGGCCGACAACGTCCTCTTCACCACCCTGACCATGAACACGCAGGCCCTGCACCTCGACGCGGCCTGGTCGGCGCGGCAGCCGTTCGGCGGGAGGCTCATGAACTCGATGTTCACCCTCGCCACCATCGTCGGCGCCTCGGTCGCGCAGCTGACCCAGGGCACGATCGTCGCCAACCTCGGCTTCAGCGAGGTGACCTTCCCGCACCCGCTGCGGCCGGGGGACACGCTGTACTCCGAGACGGTGGTGCTGACCAAGCGGCTCTCCGCCTCCCGCCCCGGTCAGGGCATCGTCACGCTGGAGCACACCGGCCGCAACCAGGACGGCGTCGTCGTCGCCACCGCCGTGCGCCAGGTGATGGTGTGGTGCCGCACCGCCCACGAGGCGGCGGAGTGAACGGCCCCGCCGTCGACTTCCCGTGGGGCCCGGCGCTGCTGTTCTGTCCCGCCGACCGGCCCGACCGCTACGAGAAGGCGCTGCAGCGCGCCGACGCCGTCATCCTCGACCTGGAGGACGCCGTCGACCCCGCCCGGCGCCCGGCGGCCCGCGAGGCGCTCGCCGCCTCCGCCCGCACCGGCTCGCTCGATCCCGCGCGCGTGATCGTGCGCGTGAACCCGGCAGGGACGCCCGACCACGACGCCGACCTCGCCGCGCTCGCCGACACCCCGTACCGCTCGGTGATGCTGCCGAAGGCGGAGCGCGTGGAGGACCTCGCCGCGCTCATCCGCTACGACGTCATCGCGCTGTGCGAGACCGCCGCCGGCGTGCTGGCCGCCCCCGGGGTCGCGGCCGCGGAGGGCGTGCTCGCGCTGATGTGGGGCGCGGAGGACTTGGTCGCCTCCCTCGGCGGCACCGCCAGCCGCCACCCGGACGGCCGCTACCGCGACGTCGCCGCCCACGCCCGCTCGGCCGTGCTGCTCGCCGCCGGGGCCGCCGGCCGCCACGCGATCGACACCGTCCACCTCGACATCGCCGACCTCGACGGGCTCGCGGCGGAGGCGGAGGACGCGGTCGCCGTCGGGTTCGCCGCGACCGCGTGCATCCATCCCGGTCAGGTCGACACGATCAGGGCCGCGTACCGCCCGGACCCCGCCGAGGTGGAGGCTGCGCGGGCACTGCTCGAGGCGGCCGACCGGGCCGGCGGGGGAGTGTTCCGCCACGAGGGCCGGATGGTCGACGGACCGGTGCTCGCGCACGCGCGGACGGTGCTCAGGAGGGCCTGACCGCGGGCGCACGCCCCGGGCGCGGAAGGCGACCCGCCGCCGTGATCAGATCGTGATGATCCATTCCGGTCGTGTTCACCGATTCGGTCCCGGGAGCGTCAGGGGTTTGCCGTACCCTGCAAGTGAGGATTCGAGAATTTCACGTTCCGAATCGATTCGAGTGCATGGTCGAACCTGGTGGGAAGGTCGTACCGCGGGAGGGAGGGACGCAATGCCACAGCTGCTGCCCCTCCGCCTCCGCCGCATCGCCGCCCCCTCCGCGAGTGCCGACGCGGACGGCGCTGAGAGCGCCGCGCGGGGGGCCGTTGCGCAGGGCGCCGTCGCGCAGGGGGCCGTCGCGCAGGGCGCCACCGCGAACGCCGGCGCGACCGCATCCGCTGCCGCGGGGGCGGCCCCGTCCGGCGCCGACGCGATCGCCGCCGCCGCCGTCGACGCCGCCGCCGCGATCGACGCCGCCGCGGCGGTCGACGCCGCACACGTCTCCCGCGCTGCCGCGGCGATCGACGCGGCCGCCGCGTCCCACGCCACCGCCGTCCGCGCCGCCGCCGCGGTCGGAGTGGCGCCCGCGTCCTTCACCGAGCCGTCCACCGCCACCGGCGGCCCGCTCGACATCGACCCCGCGCTGGAGCGCACCGGCCCCCTGTCGATCATCGCGCCGCGCCGCATCGGCGAGAGCGACCTGGCCGTGTTCCCGGTGTCGCTCGGCGCGAGCGTCTTCGGCTGGACCGCCGACGGCGACACGTCCCTCGCCATCCTCGACCGCTTCGCGGCGCGCGGCGGCAACTTCATCGACACCGCCGACAGCTACGTCGGCGGCCGCAGCGAGGTGCTCATCGGCAAGTGGATGCGCGACCGCGGCGTGCGCGACCAGATGGTCGTCGCCACCAAGGTCGGCCGCCACCACGACAACCCCGGCCTGGGCTCGGTGAGCATCGTCCGGGCGGTGGAGGCGTCGCTCGAGCGTCTGCAGACCGACCGGATCGACCTGCTCTACTTCCACGACGACGACCCCGAGGTGCCGCTGGAGGACAGCCTCGCGACCGCCGAGTGGCTGATCGAGACGGGCAAGGTCCGCTACCTGGCCGCCTCGAACTTCAGCGCCGACCGGCTGATCGAGGCGCGCATCCTGGCATCGTCCGGGCTGCCGAAGTTCGTCGCGATCCAGACCCACTACAACCTCGTGCACCGCGCGGAGTTCGAGAGCGCGCTGCGCATCGTCGCGGCGGCGCAGGGCCTTGCGGTCATGCCGTACTACGCGCTCGCGAACGGCTTCCTCACCGGCAAGTACCGCAGCAAGGGCGACCTCACGGCCGACGCGCGCAGCGTCCGCGCGTCCGCCTATGTGAACCGGCGCGGGCAGCGGGTCCTCGCCACGCTCGACCGGATCGCGGCGGAGCACGCGTCGACCCCGTCGAGCATCGCGATCGCCTGGCTGCTCGCGAAGCGGACGATCGTGGCGCCGGTCGCCAGCGCGAGCCGCCCCGACCAGGTCGACGCGCTCATGGCCGCGGCGGGCATCCGCCTGACCCGCGCCCAGATGCTCGACCTCGACCGCGTCTCGGAGTAGCCGCAGGCTCCGGCCGCGGCCGGGCGACGCCGCCTTCATCCACTTGTCACGACGCGCCGCGTCGGGAGGCACCGAGCCAGCGTGTCACGCCAACTCGCCGCCCGCGCCCATCCGCTTGTCACGACGCGCCGTCTCGGGAGGCGTCCAGGCGGCGTGCTGCGCCAACTCGCCGCCCGCGCCCATCGACTTGTCGCGACGCGCCGTCCCGGGGGCCGCGTAGGCGGCGTGCTGCGCCAACTCGCCGCCCGCGCCCATCCACTTGTCACGGTGCGCCGTCCCGGGGGCCGCTTAGGCGGCGTGTAGCGCCAACTCGCCGCGCCGCCCGCATCCACTTGTCGCGACGTGCCGTCTCGGGAGGCGCCGGGACGGCGTGTTGCGCCAACTCGCCGGCCGCGCCCATCCATTTGTCGCGACGTGCCGTCTCGGGAGGCGACCAGGCGGCGTGTTGCGCCAACTCGTCGACCGTCCTCATCCAATTGTCGCGACGCGCCGTCCCGGGACGCGCCCCGGCGGCGTTTCGTGACAACTCGATGAAGGCGGCCGCCGCCCGCGCGCCCTACGCCTCGGCGAGGATGCGGTCGAGCGAGCGGTGCAGTGCGGCGCCCGCCGCGATCGGGTCGCCGACGTACCCGCCGGCGAGCGCGCCGTCGCGGGCCAGGATCAGGTCGTCGGCCGCGTCGCCCGGGTGCGGGTGGCCGATCTGGCGGAACAGCTCCTCGATCCGCTTCGCGTACCAGTCGCGGTGCGCCGTCACCGCGACGCGCACCGGGTGCGCCTCGTCGGCGAACTGGGCGGCCGCGTTGATGAACGGGTCGCCGCGGAAGCCCGGCCGGATCGCCTGCTCGTTGATCGAGTCGACCAGCGCGCGGGCGATGTCGCGGGGGTCCGTGCCCTCCGCCTCCTGCGCGGCGAACCACTCCCGCACCTGGCGGTCGCGACCCTCCACGTAGGCGATGATCAGGAGATCCTTCGAGCGGAAGTGCTTGTAGAACGTGGCCTTGGTGACCCGCGCGCCCGCGATGATGCGGTCGACGCCGACGGTGTGGATGCCCTCCTGGTAGAACAGCTCGTCCGCGGTGGCGAGGATCTTGATCTTCGAGGGCGCTGGCGGCCGGATGGTCGCTCGGGCGGTTACGACCATCCGGTCGGCTCCTTCGGGCTGGGAGGCGGCCTGCGCCTCCAGGATTCAGGGGTCCACCGGGCGATCCAGGGGGAGGGTGCGCCCGGTGGTCCGTTCAGTATACAGATGGACAGACCAGTCTTTCTGTCCCCATTTTCTCAGCGAGCCGCGTCGGACCGCTGGCGTAGGGTGGAGGGGATGAACAGCGCAGTCGACCTCCCGCTCGGTGTGGCCGATCTGTCGTTCGCCGCCTCCGGCGACGCCCTCGTCCGCCGCACGGTCCTTCCCAGCGGCGTCCGCGTGCTCAGCGAGCAGGTGCCCGGCGCCCGCAGCGCGACGCTCGGCTACTGGGTCGCGGTGGGTTCGCGCGACGAGGACGGGGAGGTGCAGGGCAGCCTCGGGTCCACGCACTTCCTCGAGCACCTGCTGTTCAAGGGCACCGCCCGGCGCACCGCCCTCGACATCGCCATCGCCTTCGACTCCGTCGGCGGCGAGCACAACGCGATGACGGCCAAGGAGTACACCTGCTACTACGCCAAGGTGCAGGACCGCGATCTCGCGATGGCGGTCGAGGTCATCGGCGACATGCTCACCTCCTCGGTGCTCGACCCGGCCGAGTTCGAGAACGAGCGCGGCGTCATCCTCGAGGAGCTCTCGATGGCCGAGGACGACCCGGCCGACGTCGCCAACGACCGCCTGTTCTCCGCTGTGCTCGGCGACCATCCCCTCGGGCGGCCGATCGGCGGCCGGCCGGAGACCATCCGTGCCGCCACCCGTGACGCCGTGTGGGCGCACTACCGCGCCAACTACCGCCCGCAGGACCTCGTGGTGACGGCCGCCGGCGCCGTCGACCACGACCTCCTCGTGGAGGGTGTCGCGCGTGCCCTCGCTGCCGCCGGCTGGGATCCGGCCGTGACCGCTTCGCCGGTCGAGCGCCGCGCCACCGTGCCCGCCGAGATCCGCCGGGCAGCCGATGTCGTCACCGTCCAGCGCCCGACCGAGCAGGCGAACCTCCTCATCGGCCTCCCCGGCATCGTCGCGACCGACGAGCGCCGCACCACGATGAGCGTGCTCAACTCGGTGCTCGGCGGCGGGATGTCGAGCCGCCTCTTCCAGGAGGTGCGCGAGAAGCGCGGCCTGGCCTACTCCGTCTACTCGTTCTCCGGCTCGTACTCCGACGCCGGGGTCTTCGGCCTCTACGCGGGCTGTTCGCCCGCCAAGGCCAGGCAGGTCGCCGAGCTGATGCTCGCCGAGCTGCACCGCCTCGCCGACGAGGGTGTCACCGCCGAGGAGCTGCACCGCGCCGTCGGTCAGCTCTCCGGCGGGGCCGCCCTCGCTCTGGAGGACTCGGACACCAGGATGTCGCGGCTCGGTCGAGCCGAGATCAGCCTGGGCGAGTTCGCCGACCTCGACGAGAGCCTCCGCCGCCTGCACCTCGTCAGCGCCGACGACGTGCGGGCCCTCGCCGGCGATCTCGCCGGGCGGCCGGTCTCCGTCTCCGCGGTGGGGAGCGTCACCGACGACATGTTCGCCGGTCTCGCTCCCTGATCCCGCCGCTCCGATCCATCCGATCACTCGAAAGGCTTCCCGTGCCCCACTACCTCTATCTCGTGCGCCATGGCGAGCAGCAGGACGCCGAGCACGGCCTCCCCGACGGCCCCCTCTCGCCGCGCGGCAAGCGCCAGGCGCAGCTCATCGCCGAGCGCCTGAGCGGCATCCCGTTCACCGCGATGTACCACTCGCCGCTCAACCGGGCGGCGGAGACCGCCGCGATCATGGCCGAGCGGATGCCCGCGCTCACCCCCGAGCCGTCGAGCCTGCTGTTCGACTGCATCCCCTCGGGGCCGACGCCGGACATGCCGAAGGCGTTCGAGTCGTTCTTCGGCCCGGTGACCGAGGCCGAGATCGAGGCGGGGCGGGCGCAGATGGAGGACGCGGTGCACGAGTTCCTCACCCCGGCGCTGGGGGACCGGCACGACCTGCTGGTCACTCACAACTTCGTGATCGGCTGGTTCGTGCGGCACGTGTTCGACGCCCCGGCCTGGCGCTGGCTGGGGCTGAACCAGGCCAACTGCGGCCTGACGATCATCCGGGTCCGCTCGGCCAAGCCGCCCGTGCTCGTGGTGCACAACGACCTCGGCCACCTGCCCGTGGAGCTGCGCACCGGCCTCCCGGAGCTGCAGCCGGTCTGACCCGCGTCGGCGGGCGGCTCAGGTCAGCGGCTTGCGGAACCAGTCGGTCGCGTTCGGGTTGTCGTTGTAGGGCTGGATGCTCTCGTACCCGTGCGTGCGGTAGAGCTCGCCGGCCGCCTCCAGGCTGCTGTTGGTGTCGAGCACGACCTCGGTGGCGCCGAAGCCGCGGGCGCGGTGCTCCAGCTCGGCCAGGATCGACCGCCCGAGCCCACGCCGGCGGTGTCCGGGCGCGACCCACAGGTGCTTGATCTCGTAGCGGACGACGCTCTGCCCCTCCTCGATCTCGTCGAGCGGCACCGCCAGCTCGCGGATGCCGCCGCAGCCGGCCTCGCCGTCCTCGTCGTACGCGAGCAGGAAGACGCCTTTCGGCGGGACGAACTGCCCAGGATCGGGGAAGGTCGTGCGGTACGCGCCCTGCGAGGCCGGGAAGGTCGCCGCGCGCTCGGCGAAGTAGTCGGCGAGCATGCGATGGGCGCTCGCGTCCGTGACGCTGACATCTGCGAAGGACACCATCGGCCCAGCGTAGCCCGCGCTGCGCGGGGGTTAGGGTGGACGGGTGACAATTCGCGTGGCCGTCGCTGGTGCGACCGGAAGACTCGGCAGTGTCGCCGCCCGGCTGATCGAGCAGGCGGACGACCTGGAGCTGGTGGCCCGGCTCGGCTCCCGCTCCCCGCTGGAGGAGATGCTCGGCGCCGACGTGCTCGTCGACATGACCCTGCCCCAGGTGAGCCCCGAGATCGTGGCCTACGCGATCGACAACGGCCTCAACGTGCTGGTGGGCACCTCCGGCTGGTCGGCGGACCGCATCCTCGACCTCGAGCGCCGGGTGGCGCAGCACGAGGGCCGCGGCGCGGTCGTCATCCCGAACTTCTCGCTGGGCTCCGCGCTCGGCACCGCGTTCGCCACGGTCGCGGCGCGCTTCTTCGACTCCATCGAGATCGTGGAGGCGCACGGCGCCACCAAGATCGACTCGCCCTCCGGCACGGCGGTGCGCACGGCCGAGCTGATCGGCGCCGCACGCGCGGCCATCGGCCCGGTGGAGGCTCCGCACACCGACCAGCGCGCCCGCGGCCAGCAGGTGGCGAGCGTCCCGATCCACAGCCTCCGGATGCGCGGCGTCGTCGCCCAGCAGCAGGTGATCTTCGGCGGTGCGGGGGAGACCCTCACCGTCACGCACGACACCGTGGGCCCGGAGGCGTACGAGGCCGGCATCCTGCTCGCGCTGCGCGCCGCGGCGACGACGACCGGCGTGGTGGTCGGGCTCGACAAGCTGATCGACCTGGGCATCGCCGAGCCGAGCGGCGAGCCGCCGCGGCGCACGGTCCGCGAGCTCTGACGGCCGCCACGTGAGGAACCGCATCGCCGCCATCGTGATGGCGCTCATCCTGCTCGTCTACCTCGTGCTGGTCTTCCAGCGTGCCGTGATGCTGATGCAGACGGGGGAGGTCGTCGGCGTCGTGATGGGCGTCGCCCTGCTCGTGCTGCCGCTGATCGCCGCCTGGGCGATCGGACGCGAACTGCTCTTCGGGGCGCAGACCGAGAAGCTGGTCCGCCTCCTCGACGCCGAGGGCGGCCTGCCCGTCGAGGACCTGCCCACCCGGGCGAGCGGACGGCCGCTGCGCGACGCCGCCGACGAGGAGTTCCCGCGCTACCGGGCCGAGGTGGAGGCGCAGCCCGAGAGCTGGCGCGCCTGGTTCCGGCTGGGCCTCGCGTACGACGCCTCGGGCGACCGCCGTCGCGCCCGCGGTGCGCTGCGGCAGGCCATCCGGCTGTACCGCACGCAGGAGCGCGACCAGCGAAACGAGCGCGCCGGGCGCTAAGGAGCGCTAGGCGGCGCGCGTCTCCAGCAGGCGCCGCATGGCGTCCGTCACCGTCCGGTCGCGGAACACGAAGCCGTCGTCGACCAGGCGCTGCGGCACGACCCGCTGGCTGGAGAGCAGCATCTCGCGGCCGGCGTCGCCGAGCGCGAGCTCGATCGCGAACCGCGGGACCGGCACGGCGGAGGGGCGGTGCACAGCGTCCGCGAGCGCGCGCACGACCTCACCGGCGGTGGCGGGCTCGGGTCCGGCGACGTTGACCGGACCGGCCAGCGTCGACGTCAGCAGATGCACGATCGCCGCGGCCTCGTCGTGGAGGCTCACCCACGGCCAGTACTGGGTCCCGCCCCCGATCGGCCCGGCCAGCCCGAGCTTGGCGATCGGCAGCAGCGGCTTCATGGCGCCGCCCGGTCCGACGACGACGCCGGTGCGGAGGGTGACGACGCGCGTGCCCTCCGGCGCGAGGTGCGCCGCGGCCTCCCACGCCTCGACCACGTCGGAGAGGAACCCGCTGCCCTTCGGCGACTCCTCGGTCAGCGTCTGGCCGGGACGGTCGCCGTAGTAGCCGACCGCCGAGCCGTTCACGAGGACGGCGGGAGGGGTGTCGCGGCGGCGCATCGCGTCGGCGAGCGTCCCCGTCGTGTCGATGCGCGACGAGAGGATGCGCCGGCGGTGGGCGCGCGTCCACGGCAGCCGGGCGAGGGAGGCCCCGGAGAGGTTGACGACCGCGTCGACGCCGTCGAGCGCCCGGTCGTCGATGCGCCGGGTCGCGGGCGACCAGGCGAACTCCGCCGGGCCGTGCGGCTCGCCGCGGACCAGTCGACGTACCTCGTGCCCGCCGGCCGCCAGCTGGCGCACCAGCTCGGTGCCGATCATGCCCGAGGCGCCGGAGACGAGGACGCGCACGGCTCAGGCCAGCGTGGCTTCGAGGGTGATCGGGATGCCGACCAGCGCCCGCGACACCGGGCAGGTGCGCTTGGCCTCGTCCGCCAGGCGCTGGAAGTCCTCGTCGGAGAGGCCGGGGACGCTCGCGTTGACGAGCAGGTGGCTGCCGGTGATGCCCTGCGCGGGATCGAAGGTGACGGCGGCCGTCGTCTGGATGCTCTCCGGCGGAGTGCCGAAGCCGGCCAGCACGTTCGAGAACGCCATCGAGAAGCAGGCGGCGTGCGCTGCTCCGAGCAGCTCCTCGGGCGTCGTGACCTCCGCTCCGCCCTGCGAGCGCGCCTTCCAGTTCACGTCGAGCTCTGCCGCGTGGGACGAGTCGAGGGTGACCCTGCCCGAGCCGGACGTGAGGTCGCCGTTCCAGACGGTGGTGGATTCGCTGGTGACTGCCATGAGGCCTCCTTCGTCGCTCCGCCGCGGGGCCGGGCGGGTCGCACCAGACTACTGTCGGGCTCCGACACCGTCAGCGGGCGCTCGGCTGATTCCCGGTTTCGTCCCGCGCGCGTCCACAGGGCGGGACTCGCGGCGGGTTCTCCACATTCCACGGCCGGGAGGCGACGGCGGTGCGCGACCCGATAGCCTGGTGCCATGTCGTCCCACGAGAATCCGTTCGGCCAGGTGCTCGTCGCCCTGGTCACGCCCTTCACCGCCGATGGCGAGGTCGACTGGGCCGGCGTGGAGAAGCACATCGACGACGTCATCAACGCCGGGGCCGACGGCATCGTCGTCACCGGGACGACCGGCGAGACCTCCACCCTCACCGACCCCGAGAAGCTGCGCCTGGTCGAGGTCGGCAAGTCGGTCGCGGCCGGCCGGGCCAAGATCATCACCGGCGGCGGCTCGAACGAGACCGCCCACGCCATCCAGCTCTACCAGCAGAGCGAGAAGGCCGGGGCCGACGGCGTCATGGTCGTCACGCCGTACTACAACAAGCCGACGCAGGCCGGCATCCTCACGCACTTCCGGATGATCGCCGACGCGACCGACCTCCCGGTGATCCTGTACGACATCCCGGGCCGCACCGGCGTCCCCATCCGGTACGAGACCATCCTGCGCATCGCGAAGCACCCCAACGTGCTCGCGATCAAGGATGCGAAGGGCGACTTCAGCGAGGTGAGCCGCGTGCTCAACCAGACCGACCTGATGTACTTCTCCGGCGACGACGCGAACGTGCTCCCGCACCTCGCGATCGGCGCCACCGGCCTCATCGGCGTGACGGCCAACATCGCGTCGACGCCGTACCGGCAGATCGTCGACGCGGTCAACGCCGGCGACCTCGCCACGGCGACCGCGGCGCACCGCAAGCTCGAGCCGCTGGTGCGTGCCGTGATGACGCACGTGCCGGGCACGGTCGCCGCCAAGTACATCCTCCACGGCCTCGGCCGCATCTCCAGTCCCCGCGTGCGGCTCCCGCTCGTCGGACCGGAGGAGTGGGAGGCCGCTCAGATCGAGGACGAGCTCGACCTCGTCAAAGACATCCCCGGCGTGGACTTCTCCAACTTCCGGCCCGACCGCAACGCGGCCGCCGGCGGAGCGCTGCCCAGGATCGCCGGGACCACGCGGTAGGGGCCGCCGCACCACCGGCCCCGGGGCGCTCGCGCGCCCCTCATTGCAGCGAAATCCGACAAGGAGGGCAGATGCCCAACCAGGTCTCCGAGCCCCCGGCGCTTCAGCCGGGCACGCTCCGGATCATCCCCACCGGCGGTCTCGGCGAGATCGGCCGCAACATGACCGTCTTCGAATACGAGGGCAAGCTCCTCATCGTCGACTGCGGCGTCCTGTTCCCCGAGCAGGACCAGCCGGGAGTCGACCTCATCCTCCCCGACTTCGGCCCGGTCCGCGACCGCCTCGACGACATCCTCGGCGTCGTGCTCACCCACGGTCACGAGGACCACATCGGCGCGGTGCCCTACCTGCTGAAGCTCCGCAGAGACATCCCGCTCATCGGCTCCGGCCTGACCCTGGCGCTCGTGGAGGCGAAGCTCAAGGAGCACCGCATCCAGCCGTACACGCTCACGGTCAAGGAGGGGCAGACCGAGCAGCTCGGCCCGTTCGACCTCGAGTTCGTCGCGGTCAACCACTCCATCCCGGACGCCCTCGCCGTCGCGATCACCACGCCGGCCGGCGTCGTGCTCCACACCGGCGACTTCAAGATGGACCAGCTCCCGCTGGACGACCGGCTCACCGACCTCCGCGCGTTCGCCCGGCTGGGCGAGAAGGGCGTCGACCTGTTCCTGGCCGACTCCACGAACGCCGACGTGCCCGGCTTCACCCCGCTCGAGCGCTCGATCGGCCCGGTGCTCGACAACGTGATCGCGCGCGCCCCGCGCCGCGTGATCGTCGCCTCCTTCTCCAGCCACGTGCACCGCGTGCAGCAGGTCCTCGACGCGGCCGCCGCCAACGGCCGCCGCGTGGCTCTGCTCGGCCGCTCGATGGTCCGCAACATGACGATCGCCGCCGAGCTCGGCTACCTCAAGGTGCCGGAGGGCGTGCTGATCGACTACAAGAAGGCCGCCGACCTCCCCGACGACGAGATCGTCTACATGTCCACCGGGTCGCAGGGCGAGCCGATGGCCGTGCTGGCGCGCATGGCCAACCTGGAGCACCAGATCGAGGTCGGCCAGGGCGACACGGTGATCCTCGCCTCCAGCCTCATCCCCGGCAACGAGAACGCCGTCTACCGGGTGATCGACGGCCTCACCAAGCTCGGCGCCAACGTCGTCCACAAGGGCAACGCGAAGGTCCACGTCTCCGGCCACGCCGCCGCCGGAGAGCTGCTCTACTGCTACAACATCCTGAAGCCCCGCAACGTGATGCCGGTGCACGGCGAGTACCGGCACCTGGTCGCGAACGCGAAGCTGGCGATGGACACCGGCGTGCCGGAGCGCAACACGATCCTCGCCGAGGACGGCACGGTGGTCGACCTGCGCGACGGCGTGGCTCGGGTCGTCGGGCAGCTCGATCTCGGCTTCGTCTACGTCGACGGGTCCAGCGTCGGCGAGATCACCGACGCCGACCTCAAGGACCGCCGCATCCTCGGCGAAGAGGGCTTCATCTCGATCATCGTCGTGGTGGAGGCGGCCTCCGGCCGCATCGTGACGGGCCCCGAGATCCACGCGCGGGGCTTCGCCGAGGACGACGCGGTGTTCGACGACGTCAAGCCGAAGATCGCGGCCGCGCTCGCCGACGCGGCCCAGAACGGCGTCCGGGACTCGCACGCGCTGTCCCAGGTGGTCCGGCGCACGGTCGGCCGCTGGGTGAACACGAGCTACCGGCGCCGGCCGATGATCGTGCCGCTCGTGATCGAGGCGTGAGCGTCGCTCGTATCTGACATACTGGGGGGAGCGACGCGGCCGAGCGTCGCGGTCAAGGGGGAATCGACATGGGGGTCATGCGTCGCTGGGTGCTGCCCGTGCTCAGGATCGTGCTCATCGCCGCGATCGCGGTCGCGCTGGTCAAACTCGCGTTCTTCCCCGCCGGCGATGCGCAGGCGGGCGATCCGACGACACCGACCGGGGAGCTGAGCGATCCGGTCACCACGGTGCAGACCGGGACGATCCTGAACGACGTCCGGGTGACCGGGTCGATCGTCGCGGATGACGCGACGCCGGCCCGCGCCACCACGGCCGGCACCGTGGACGAGGTGCAGGTCGCGGTGGGTCAGCACGTCGACGCCGGGACGGTGCTCTTCGATGTGAAGACCGAGACCCCGCGCGAGCCGGTGGTCACCACCGGGCCGGACGGATCCCAGACGATGGAGCAGCGCGAGCCGCTCGTCCGCTACACCGACGTCACGGCCCCGATCGCAGGGGTCGTCTCCGAGCTGCCCGTCCTCAGCGGGCAGACGGTCGCGATCGGGGACGTCGTCGGGTCGGTCGCACCGGGCACCTTCTCGGCCACGGCCACCCTCTCGCCGGAGCTGCAGTACCGGCTGGTGTCCCGTCCGGACACGGCCACGGTGACGGTGAAGGGCGGACCTGCGCCCTTCAGCTGCGGTGGGCTCACGATCACCACCCCGCCCGCGACCGCCTCCTCCTCATCCACGGGCGGCCGGACGGATGCCGGAGGCGCCGGTGAGGGCGGGGGCTCCACGCCCACGACGACCGTGCGCTGCGCGGTTCCGGCAGGCACGACCGTGTTCGCCGGCCTGAGCGCCGACATCACCATCGCCGCGGGCAAGGCCGAAGGGGTGCTCACCGTCCCGACGACCGCGGTGAAGGGCTCCGCCGGGACCGGCGTCGTCTTCGTCCCCGGCGACAAGGGCGGCGCGCCGACGGAGCACCCGGTCACGCTGGGGCTCACCGACGGAACATCCGTCGAGATCACGGAGGGGCTCCACGAGGGAGACGCGATCCTGCAGTTCGTCCCAGGCGCCGACGCGCAGGAGGCCGCCGGAGGCTGCACGGACGCCGGGAACGGCGTGACCATGTGCGGCGAAGCGGGCGCCCCGTGACCCTGCTGCGCCTGGAGGGCGTCGCGAAGACCGTCCGCATCCCGGACGCGGAACCGCTGACCATCCTGCGCGGGATCGACCTCGAGGTGGCAGCCGGCGAGCGGCTCTCCGTGGTCGGGCGCTCGGGATCGGGCAAGTCGACGCTGCTCAACATCCTCGGGCTGCTCGACGCGCCGACGAGCGGGAGCTTCGCCTTCGACGGCGTCCCCGTCGAACGGCTGAGCGGCCGGGCGCGGGACCGCACCCGTGGTGCGGCGGTCGGCTTCGTGTTCCAGCAGTTCAACCTCCTCTCGGGCCGGACCGCGCTCGAGAACGTGACGACACCGCTGCTCTACGCGAGCGGCCGTGCGTTCTGGCGGCGCCGGACGCTCGCCGCAGAGATGCTGGAGCGGGTCGGGCTCGGCCACCGGCTCGACGCCCGCCCCGAGGTCCTCTCCGGAGGCGAGCAGCAGCGCGTGGCCATCGCGCGGGCGCTCGTGCGGGCGCCGCGGCTGATCCTCGCCGACGAGCCGACCGGCGCCCTCGACGTGGACACCGGCGCCACCGTCATCGACCTGCTCGAACAGGTCGCGACCGAGAACGGCGCCGCGCTCGTCGTCATCACGCACGACCCGGCGGTCGCGGCCCGCTCCGCCAGCCGGTACCGCCTGGACGCCGGGAGGCTGCGCCCGGTCGACGCGGAGGTCACGGCATGAGGCTCGTCGAGGCGATCTGGGGCGCGGTCGTGGAGGCGTGGCAGGAGTTGCGCATCCATCGCACGCGGGTCCTCCTCTCGCTCCTCGGCGTGGGGGTCGCCGTGTGCGCGCTGAGCTCGGTGGTGGGCCTCGCGAACATCGCCGAACAGGGCATCCGCGAGAACAACGAGCGGTTCGGCGGCCGGCCCGCCCTCATCTCGGTGTACCTGTCGGGCGACCCCACGACCGGGAGCCCGGAGCGGGTCGACGCCGCGTGGGCCACCATCCTGGCCAGGCACGACATCCGCTACAGCTCGAAGAACTCGCCGGGAGGCATGCGCGTGCAGTTCCGCACGGGCGTCCTGCAGGTCTCGACCCAGGCGGTGGACCAGCCCTACGCCGTGATGCACCGCACGGTCATGCGCGAGGGCCGGTGGTTCCTGCCCGCCGATGCGGAGCTTCTCGCGCCCACCATCGTCGTGAACTCCGCGTTCTGGGCCCAGCTCGGGAACCCGCCGTTGGACAGCCACCCGACGGCCACGGTGCTGAGCGGCGAGCAGAGCGTCACCGCCCTCGTCGTCGGCGTCGTCGCGACGCCGGACTACGACGATCAGCCCAGCGCCTTCCTCCTCGCCGCGACAGCCGGGTCGCTCTCCTCGACCGATCCGCAGCAGTACGGGGCGCCGACGCTCGAGGCGTGGGTGCCGCCCGAGCGCGGCGACGCTCTCGCCGTGGCCATCACGAGCGAGTTCGACCAGGCGCTCGGCCAGGGCGCGGTGGGCGTCAACCGGCAGGACTACCTCGCCACGCAGAACCAGGACCCGCTGCTGGTCCTCAAGCTGCTCGTCATCGGCATCGCGGTGCTGATCCTCCTGCTCGGAGCCCTGGGCCTGGTCAACATCGCCCTGGTGACCGTGCGCCACCGCATCCGCGAGATCGGCGTGCGGCGCAGTTTCGGAGCGACGGCTCCACGGGTGTTCTTCGCCGTCATGATGGAGAGCGTCGTCGCCACGGTCGTCGCGGGCGCGGCAGGGGTCGGCGCGTCGATCCTGATCGTGAAGAGCCCCTGGGTGGAGGAGCTGCTCGGCCAGGGCATGATCGCCGACCCGCCGCCGTTCCCCGTCGAGGCGGCGGTCGTGGGTCTCATCGCCGCCACCGCGGTCGGGGCTCTCGCCGGGCTGCTCCCTGCCCTGGTCGCGGTGCGGGTCAAGGTCATCGACGCGATCCGGTTCTGACGGTGGCCGCGCGCCGGAACGTTACCCGCGCGAAACACGGGGACGGGTAGGTTTCCGCCATGAGCGGGTTCCTGATCCGCCCGGCGACCCGCGAGGACACCCGGGTGCTCGCCGACATGCTGGTGGAGGCGGCGAACTGGGACGCGGCCCGCGCGCGGCCGCGCGTCACGGTCCTGGAGGATCCCTCCGTGCTCCGCTACATCGCCGGCTGGCGGCGGCCGGGCGACCTCGGGTGCGTCGCGGAGGACCCGCACGGCGTCGCGGTCGGCGCCTGCTGGGCCAGGCTCTTCCCGGCGAACGCCCCCGGCGCCGGGTTCGTCGCCGTCGGCGTCCCCGAGCTGACGCTCGGCGTGTACCCGTCGTGGCGAGCCAGGGGAGCCGGCCGGGCGCTGCTGCAGGAGGTGGTCCGGATGGCGGCGGCCTCCGGCACGACGCGCCTGAGCCTGAGCGTCGACCGCGGCAATGTCGCGCACCGGCTCTACGTCAGCGAGGGCTTCACCACGGTGCTGCGGCGGGAGTCCGCGGACACGATGGTGCGCACACTGCGCTGACGCGCGAGGGGCACGGAGACGGTTCGTCCCCACCCGTCCGCGGGTCACGGATTTTCCACATCTCAGCGCGGGATCGCGCCGCTGTCGCCCCTGCGAAGTAGCGTGACCCTATGGCTACGAGCACCAAGTCGACATCGCGCGCCCGGAACTCCGGCCGCGGCGGCTCGACCGCGCGCAAGCCGGCAGGCACCGCCGCACAGAAGACGGTCGCCTACCCGGCCGCCGACGCGGGCCCGAGTCCACTCGTCCGCGCCTGGATGGGACTGGCGCACCTCACCGGTGCCGCCTTCCGCGCCCTCGGCCCGGAGAAGTTCAGCAAGGAGGAGCGGCGCGACGGCTTCCCCTTCTTCCTCGTGCTGCTCGCGATCGCGGGCGCCGTGGTCGAGTGGTTCCTGATCAACGACGAGGTCGCGCGGATTCTCGACGCGTGGACGTTCGGCGGACTGTTCGGCCGGGTCGCGTTCGCGCTCCCCGTCATCATGGTGCTCTTCGCCGCCTGGCTCTTCCGGCATCCCAGCTCCGTGCACGACAACACGCGGATCGGCATCGGGCTGGGCCTCCTGCTGCTGACCGTCTCGGGCCTCTGTCATCTGTTCAGCCATCAGCCGTCGCCCAGTGACGGCATGGCCGCGCTCGCGCAGGCCGGTGGCGTGCTCGGCTGGCTGATCGCGGCGCCGCTGTCGCTGGTGATCACGCCGTGGGGTGCCGGCGCGGTCATCATCCTGCTGCTGCTCCTCAGCCTCTTCATCATCACCAAGACGCCGCCCAACAAGCTGCCCTCGCGCATCCGTGAGCTGTACTCGTACTTGTTCGGCGCCCAGCTGCGCACCGAGGAGGAGCGGCAGGAGGCCAAGGAGGCCCGCGAGGCCGCCAAGGAGGCCAAGACCAAGCAGGTCGAGCTCGACGGCATCGACGACGACGCCGACGAGGACGCCGCGGCGCTCCCGTGGTGGCGCCGCAACAAGTCCCAGCGCGAGGAGGACCCGGAGTACGACGCCGCCCCGCAGGACGGCCTCACCGAGGTGTTCGGCACGCCCGAGCGCGGCAAGGGCGAGTTCGCCACCGCGCTCGAGCCCGACCCCGAGAGCGACCACTACAACACCGAGGTGCTCAGCGAGCTCGCGCAGGCAGAGAACGCGCTCCAGCGCTTCACGGGCGAGGTGCCCGAGACCGCGAAGGCGGCGGCCGCACCCGTGCCGACGGCGCCCGCCGTGCTGCCAGGCTTCCAGGCCGGTGCGGCGGACGATTTCGACGAGACCTCCTCCGTCCCCTCCGACGACGGACCCGTCGCGCCCTACGACCTCCCGGCGGCGTCCATGCTGTCCGCCGGCACGCCGGCCAAGGTCCGGTCGAGCGCGAACGAGGAGATCGTCGCCGCGATCACCGAGGTGCTGACGCAGTTCGGCGTCGACGCCAAGGTCACCGGGTACTCGCGCGGCCCGACGGTCACGCAGTACGAGATCGAGCTGGGCCCGGGCGTCAAGGTCGAGCGCGTCACGGCGCTCAGCAAGAACCTGTCCTACGCGGTCGCGAGCAACGAGGTGCGCATCCTGTCGCCCATCCCGGGCAAGAGCGCCATCGGCGTCGAGATCCCGAACAGCGACCGCGAGATCGTGTCGCTCGGTGACGTGCTCCGCTCTCCCGCGGCCACCAAGAGCGTCCACCCGATGACGATCGGCGTCGGCAAAGACGTCGGCGGCGGCTTCGTGGTCGCCAACCTGGCCAAGATGCCGCACCTCCTGGTCGCCGGTTCGACGGGCTCCGGAAAGTCGAGCTTCGTCAACTCGATGATCACGAGCCTCCTCATGCGCGCCAAGCCGTCCGAGGTGCGGATGGTCCTCATCGACCCGAAGCGCGTCGAACTGACCATCTACGGTGGCGTCCCGCACCTCATCACGCCCATCATCACGAACCCGAAGAAGGCCGCCGAGGCGCTGCAGTGGGTCGTGAAAGAGATGGACATGCGCTACGACGACCTCGCCAGCTTCGGCTTCCGCCACATCGACGACTTCAACAAGGCGGTCGTCAACAACGAGATCGTGCTGCCCGAGGGCAGCGAGCGGAAGCTCAAGCCGTACCCCTACCTCCTCGTCGTGGTGGACGAGCTCGCCGACTTGATGATGGTCGCCCCGCGCGATGTCGAGGACTCGATCGTGCGCATCACGCAGCTCGCCCGCGCGTCCGGCATCCACCTCGTACTGGCGACGCAGCGCCCGTCCGTCGACGTCGTCACCGGCCTCATCAAGGCGAACGTGCCGTCGCGGCTCGCGTTCGCGGTGACCAGCGTCACCGACTCCCGCGTCATCCTCGACCAGCCGGGAGCGGACAAGCTGATCGGCCAGGGCGACGGGCTGTTCCTGCCGATGGGCGCCTCCAAGGCGATCCGCGTGCAGGGCGCCTGGGTCAACGAGAACGAGATCCAGAAGGTCGTCGACCACGTCACCCGGCAGGCGCGCCCGGAGTACCGCCAGGATGTCACCGCCGGCGCGGAGAAGAAGCAGATCGACTCCGACATCGGTGACGATCTCGAGCTGCTGCTCGCGGCGGCGGAGCTCGTGGTGTCCTCGCAGTTCGGTTCGACCTCCATGCTGCAGCGCAAGCTGCGCGTGGGCTTCGCGAAGGCGGGGCGCCTGATGGACCTGCTCGAGTCGCGCGAGATCGTCGGGCCGTCCGAGGGGTCGAAGGCTGTCTCTTATACACATCT
>NZ_JBPGXM010000060.1:0-21765 GCF_056755495.1 Leifsonia sp. KNZ12-8B | reverse complement strand
ACGTCCGCCGGTCCGGGGGGGAAGACCCCGCTCATGTGCGGGGCGAAGTGGGCGCGGCGCTGGTCCCGCGGGAGGCGGGCCCAGAGGCGCGAGCGCTGCGACGACAGGGCCAGGACGATCAGGATGTCGAGCGGCAGGCCCAGCAGGTTGTTCTCGAGTGTCACCTGCGGTCCGCCGTTGAAGTAGTCCACCGCCGTGAGCACGATGAGCAGCGTGCTGTACGACATGGAGGCGATGCGTGCCCAGTTGCTCCCGTACAGGACCAGCAGGGCCAGCAGGAAGTAGAAGACGAGACCAGCGCCGAAAACGCCCATGGCGATGCCGAAGACGAGGTCGACCTGCGAGCGGCTGATCCCCTCCACCGTCGCCTCGCCCGAGGAGAGCACCGCATCCACCCAGTGCCGCCAGTCGATCAGGGTCAGGGCGATCGTGAAGGCGCCGGCCAGGACGCGCAGGAGGATGAGGAGGAAGCCCAGGGTCGTCGGCACCGGCCGCCGGCGGGTGCGCGCGGCACGGCGGGCGTCCGCATCGGCGGCCACGCGCTCGTCGGCGTCATCGGTCGAGACGGCCCGCAGGTCGAGGATGGGGAGGTCGCCGTCGGTCTCGATGCTGTCGCCGCCGCCGTTGCGCGAGTGGTAGCCGGTCGAGAAGTCGCGGATGACCGACACCTCCACGCCGACGCCCGCATCGACCAGGGTGGAGACGATGTGATCGCGCTCGATGTCGGTGTCCGCGTCGATCTTGTGCGTGATCTGCAGCGTGAACAGCGAGAAGCCCACCGCCCGGTCGAAGGTTCCGGCCGCCAGCCAGTCGACGTGGTGGCCGCCCGGCAGCAGCCAGCCGTCGGGACACCTCCAGAACCGGACGTGGTGGCGCTTGGCGGGATTGCCGCGGACCTCCTGCTGGTACGCGGCGTCCTGCTGGTGGCCGAACAGGAACAGCGGGCTCACGGGGGCCTCGTCGTAGCTCCGGCGCAGCAGGGTGGAGGTGATGATGCGGCGGCTGGAGGCGGCGGTCACGTCGTCGGCGCGGGTCCAGCCGGCGGCGCGCATGGCGTCCTCCAGCTGGGCCTCCGTCCCCAGGGCCGCGAGGTTCACCGGGTCGCCGAGCAGGCCGTCGCTCGTGCGGGCCCGGCCGATGAAGTAGTCGGGGACGTAGATCTCGGTGAGGATGCGGTGGAGGCGCGGCAGCACCAGGTACGCCAGCACGACCCAGAACAGCACGAAGAAGAGGATGAGGAACCAGCCCCACGCAAAGCTCTCCGTCACGATGATCCAGGCCAGCCACACCGCCGCGACACCGCCGAACACGAAGAAGGCATAATCGACCGCCGCGCTCACCGAGAACCGCCGGGCGGTCGCCGAGCGCGTCTTCGGGACGTCGCGGACGTCGGGCTCCGGAGCGCCCGCGGCGCGGTTCCCGGCGCGGTCCCCGACCTCCTGCGGTTCGGCCATGCGGCCATCCTAGAGTCGCCGGTCGCGACGACGTATCGTGAGCCCATGACGACGATCCAGCAACGAGGCTCCGAGCTGCGACGACTCCACGTCGCCCCCGAACTGCTCCAGGTGGTGAACGTCTGGGACGCGATCAGCGCCAAGGTCGTGGCCGAGCTCCCCGACACGCGCGCGCTCGCAACGGCCAGCCACTCCATCGCCGCCACCCTCGGCTACGAGGACGGCGAGAACATCCCGCTCGACCAGATGCTCGACATGGTCGGCCGGATCGTCGCGGCCACCGACCTGCCCGTCAGCGCCGACCTGGAAGGCGGATACGGCGACGCGGGCGAGACCATCCGCCGCGCGGTGGGGGTCGGCGTGGTCGGCGCGAACCTCGAGGATCAGATGCGGCCGTTCGAGGAGTCCGTGGCCGGCGTCCGCGCGGCGGTGCAGGCGGCGGAGGCGGAGGGCGTGCCGTTCGCCCTGAATGCGCGCACCGACGTGTTCGTGCGCAACGCCTTCCCGACCGACGACGAGAAGATCGAGGAGGCCATCCGCCGCGGACGCGCGTTCCTCGACGAGGGAGCCACCTGCGTGTTCGTCCCCGGCCTCCTGGACGAGCGGACGGTTGAGCGACTGGTCGGTGGACTCGGCGAGCGCAGACTCAGCGTCATCGCCGTGCCGAACTCACCGGCTCCGGCGCGTCTGCAGGAGCTCGGCGTGGCCCGCGTGTCCTACGGCCCGTGGACCCAGCGGATCGCGCTGACCGCGCTGCAGGACGCGGCGATCGCGCTCTACGCCGGTGAGCACCTGCCGCAGGGCGTGCGTCCGCTCAACTGACGACACCCCGGCCCCGATGGAACCTCGGCCGCTTCGCAGCCCCCGCGTAGGGTGAGCAGCATGAGCGACTTCCGGGCCATCGTGATCGAGCAGCGGACCGAGGGCGGGAAGGTCCTCGAACACAGCGCGGAGGTGCGGACGGTCGGCGACGACCTCCTCATGCCGGGCGACGTGACCATCGACGTCGAGTTCAGCGACCTCAACTACAAGGACGGACTCGCCATCGCCGGCCGGCCCGGAGTCGCCCGCGTCTCTCCGCTCATCCCCGGGATCGACCTGGTCGGCACCGTGTCGGCATCGGAGGATCCGCGCTGGCGGGCGGGCGACCGCGTCGTGCTCAACGGCGACGGCATCGGCGAGCGCCACCACGGCGGGCTGGCGGAGCGTGCGCGCGTGCGCGGCGACGCGCTCGTGCGCGTCCCCGACACGCTCACCGGCGAGCAGGCGGCCGCGATCGGCACCGCCGGGTTCACGGCGATGCTGGCCGTGCTCGCGCTGGAGCGGAACGGCGTCGACCCCGAGGAGGTGCGGTCCTCCGGCAGCAGCGTGCTCGTCACCGGCGCGGCGGGCGGCGTCGGGTCGGTCGCCGTCGCCCTGCTCTCGCGCCTCGGGTACCCGGTCACGGCCTCCACCGGCCGCGCCGACGAGCAGCGCGACTACCTCACCGACCTCGGCGCGACGGAGATCATCGAGCGCGCCGAGCTGTCCGAGGCGGGCGGCAAGCCGCTGCAGAGCCAGCGGTGGGCGGGCGTCGTCGACTCCGTCGGCAGCCACACGCTCGCGAACGCGCTGGCGCAGACCCGCTACGGCGGCACCGTCGCAGCGTGCGGGCTGGCCCAGGGGCCCGACCTCCCGGCGACCGTGCTGCCGTTCATCCTGCGCGCCGTGACGCTGGTCGGCATCAACTCGGTGGAGGCTCCCCCCGCTCTCCGCGACACCGCGTGGCGCCGCCTGGCCACCGACCTCGATGAGGAGACGCTCGCCGCGATGACGTCGTTCATCCCGCTCGCCGAGGCGATCCCCGCGGCGGAGGAGCTGCTCGCCGGCCGGCTGCACGGGCGCACCGTGGTCGACGTTCACGCGTGACGGCGGCGGCCACCCGTAAGCTGGCGGCATGATCGTCCTCGCCACCGTCGTGGTCACGCTCGCCGCCGCCCTCCACGTCGCGATCTTCTTCATGGAGAGCGTGGCCTGGGCCCGGCCGGCGGTGTGGCGGCGCTTCGGGGTCGCCGACCAGGCGGCGGCCGACACCACCCGGCCGATGGCCTACAACCAGGGGTTCTACAACCTCTTCCTCGCCGTCGGCGCGATCCTCGGGCTGATCCTCTACGGCGTCGGGATGCACGACGCCGGCCTGGCGCTCATCCTGTTCACCACCGCCAGCATGGTGCTGGCCGCCGTGGTGCTCGTGACGACCGGGCGCGGGTACTGGCGCGCGGCCCTCATCCAGGGCGTGCTGCCGCTCATCGGCTTCGTGCTGATGCTGCTCTCCTGATCTGAGCGGCGGCCGAAGCCCTCAGCTCACTCGATGATCTCGCCGTCGGCGGGGATCTCGTTCACGTCGACGCGCAGCGCCTCCACCAGCTTCGCCGCGTGCGGCGTGGAGACGATGACGCGGCTGTACTCCTCGCCGTCGAGGTCGACGACCACGGCCGCCCGCTGCTTGCCCTTGATGAGCAGGAAGTCTTTGCCGCCGTGGAACTTCCAGGTCCCGACCGACAGCGTCAACGGAACCGCGGCGCCAGGAGCGCGGATGCCGCGGATCCAGATCCACGGATCCTCGGTGATGGCGACCGAACGGATGCTCTCGCGCGGGATGACGAGGTCGTCCCGTTTGAGCGACAGCACCTTCTCGGCCCGCGTGAGGTGGATCTCCAGGCGGTCGGGGTGAACGTGCAGGTCGGCCATAGGTCTATCCTGCCAAGCGACCTCCCGCTGCGGGGCTGCCGAACCTCACAAAGCCATAACCCTTCGCTTGGATACCGGTCGCCACCACCCTCCTGTCGTGGGAGTCGCAGCGGGACTCCCCGGCGAACTCCCCGGTCCCCCGCGATATCCTTCTTCCCGTGGCAGCTCAACGGCGGACTCCCGGGTCGCAGACTTCGCTCCGCGAAGCCAACCGGGCGCGGATCGTCGACGCCATCAAGAAGTACGGCGGGCTGACCCAGGTCGAGCTGGCCGGTGCCACCGGCCTCTCGCCGGCGACCGTGTCCAACATCGTCAAGGAGCTCTCCACCTCCGGCGTGCTGAACACCTCGCACAGCATCCGCAGCGGGAGGCGCGCACAGCACGTCACGCTGGCGCACGCACTCGGGCTGGTCGTCGGGGTCCACTTCTCGCAGCGTCACCTGCGCGTCGCGCTCTCGGACGTCGCGAACACCGTGGTCGCCGAGAACCACATGCCGCTCGCCCGCGATCACCGCGCCGACAACGAGCTCGACAAGGTGGCGATGCTGCTCACCGACATGCTCGACTCGGTCGACGCCTCGCGCGACGAGATCCTCGCGGTCGGCCTCGCCATCCCCGCCCCCATCGACCGCTCGACGGGCACGATCGCCCGCAGCGGGATCATGCGCGGCTGGGACGGGGTCGTCATCGCCGACTCGCTGGAGCGCCGCATCAGGAGACCCGTCCACGTCGACAACGCCGCCAACCTCGCCGCCCTGGCCGAGTCGCGGTTCGGCGCCGGGCGTGGACGCCGTACGACGGTCACACTCGACGTGGGTGACGGGATCGGCGCCGGGCTCATCCTTGGCGGCCAGGTGTTCCGCGGCACCAACGGCGTCGCAGGCGAGTTCGGGCACACGACGATCCGCGAGAACGGTCCGATCTGCCGCTGCGGCAATCGCGGCTGCCTGGAGGCGATCGCCGGCGGTCCCGCGATCCTCGACGACCTGCGCGACCACCTCGGCAGCCTCAAGCTCGGCGACGTGGTCATCCAGGCGATGGCGGGCGATGCGCGGTGCATCCGCGCCATCGGCGACGCGGGCAAGCACATCGGGGTCGCAGCCGCGAACCTCTGCAACGTGCTCGACCCCGAGCGGATCATCGTCGGCGGCGAGCTGGCGCGCGCGGGCGAGCTGCTGCTCGGTCCGCTGCGCCACGCCGTCGAGCGGGGGGTCATCATCGACCAGGAGGCGCTCCCCGACGTCGTGCAGGGCCAGCTCGGCACCCGCGCGGCGACGCTCGGCGCGGTGGCGTACGCGATCGACATGGCGAACGTCACGCCGGAGGGCGTGCTGTGACGCGCTTCGCGCGCATGATCGCCCTCGCGGCCGTCACTCTGTCGCTCGCCGCGCTCACCGCCTGCTCGAACGCGGCGGACGGCACCGACGTCTCCAAGGGCGACCCGGCGACCGCGCGCATCGGCCTGCTGCTCCCGGATTCCGTCACCGCCCGCTACGAGGCGGCCGACCGGCCGTTCTTCGAGCACAGGATCGAGAAGCTGTGCCCCGACTGCACGGTCCTCTACGCCAACGCCGACGGCGACGCGGGCAAGCAGCAGCAGCAGGCGGAGTCGATGCTCACCCAGGGCGTGAGCGTGCTGGTGCTCGCCCCCGCCGACAGCCGGGCCGCCGCCTCCATCGTCGCCCAGGCCGCCGCACGCAAGGTCTCGGTCGTCTCGTACGACCGCCTCATCGACAGCGGCGACGTCGACTACTACGTGTCGTTCGACAACGAGAAGGTCGGCCGGCTTCAGGCGCAGGCGCTGGTGGACCGGCTGCGCACCGAGTCCGTGCCAGCCGACGCCGGCATCCTGATGGTGAACGGCTCCCCCACCGACAACAACGCCTCCCTGTTCAAGAAGGGTGCGCACAGCGTGCTCGACACCAGCGGCTACCGCATCCTCGCCGAGTACGACACGCCGTCATGGGACCCGGCCAAGGCGCAGGACTGGGTCAGCGGGCAGATCACCCAGTTCGGCGACCGCATCCGCGGCGTGTACGCGGCGAACGACGCGACAGCCGGAGGCGCGATCGCGGCGCTCAAGGCGGCCGACGTGACGCCGCTGCCGCCGGTGATCGGGCAGGACGCCGAGCTGGCGGGCATCCAGCGCATCCTCGCCGGGGATCAGTACATGACCGTATACAAGGCGATCCAGCCGGAGGCGGAGCGCGCGGCCGAGCTGGCGATCGCGCTCACCAAGGGGCAGCACCCGCCGGGCGCGACCGAGGTGACGACGTCCGCGGGGGTCGTCGTGCCGTCGTTCCTGCTCGATCCGGTGCCGGTGACGGTCGACCGGATCGAGGCGACCGTGGTCGCCGACCAGTTCTACGGGCCGCACACGGTCGCCGAGATCTGCACCACCGCCTACCGGGCGGCCTGCGTGGAGCACGGCATCCGATGACCAGGGGACGAGCGCCCAGAAGGAGCAACCCGTGACGATCGAACCGCCGCTCGAGCGGGCCCGCCCGCCCCGGACGCCGGTGCTCTCGCTGCGCAACGTGTCCAAGGGGTTCGGTGCGGTGCGCGCGCTCACCGACGTGCACCTCGACGTGCATCCCGGGGAGGTCGTGGCACTGGTCGGCGACAACGGCGCCGGCAAGTCGACGCTCGCGAAGATCCTGGCCGGGGTGCACCCGCCCGACTCGGGGACGATCCTGTTCGACGGGCAGCGGGTCACCATCCCCTCGCCCGCCGCCTCCCGCGAGCTCGGCATCGCCACCGTGTTCCAGGACCTCGCGCTGTGCGACAACCTCGACGTCGTCGCCAACCTCTTCCTCGGCCGCGAGATCGGTCGCGGCGCGCTCGACGAGGAGGAGATGGAGAAGCGCGCGTGGAGCCTGCTGCGGCAGCTGTCGGCGCGCATCCCCTCCGTCCGGGTCGCTGTCGCCTCGCTCTCGGGCGGCCAGCGGCAGACCGTCGCCATCGCCCGCTCGCTCGTCGGCGACCCGCGCATCGTGATCCTCGACGAGCCGACCGCCGCGCTGGGCGTCGCCCAGTCGGCCGAAGTGCTCAACCTCATCGAGCGGCTGCGCGAGCACGGCCTCGGCATCATCCTGATCAGCCACAACATGGCCGACGTGCAGGCGGTCGCCGACCGGATCGTCGTGCTCCGGCTGGGCAGGAACAACGGCGACTTCCTCGCCGCAGACGTGAGCTACGAGGACATCATCTCGGCGATCACCGGCGCGACCGACCACGTGCTCGTGCACCGGCCGGGGCGCGCTGCGGCGCACCGCGATCCCGGCACTCTGGACGGCGCCGTGGAAGGCGGCGCCCCGGAAGAAGAGGACCTCCTGTGAGCCGCGCCACCGACACCGTCCCCGCGGGCGCCCGCCCGCTGCCGGGCGACGAGACCGAGGGCATCGCGGGCGCCGTCCGCGCCTTCGGCCACCGCGTACGCGGCGGAGACCTCGGCTCCCTCCCGGTCATCATCGGGCTCGCCGTGATCTGGGCCGTGTTCCAGATGCTGAACCCGAGCTTCCTGAGCGCCAACAACCTCGTGAACCTCACCCTCCAGTGCGCGGCCATCGGCACGATCTCGATCGGCGTCGTGCTGGTGCTGCTGCTCGGCCAGATCGACCTCTCCGTCGGGTCGGTCAGCGGGGTCGCCGCGGCGATCCTCGGCGTCGGCTTCACGCAGCTGCACTGGCCGCTCGCGGTCACGGTGGTCGCGGCCATCCTCGCCGGGTCGGCGATCGGGTTGCTCTACGGGGTGCTGTTCACCCGGTTCGGCGTGCCGAGCTTCATCATCACGCTCGCCGGACTGCTCGGCTTCCTGGGCCTCCAGCTGTGGATCCTCGGGCCGAACAGCTCGATCAACATCCCCTTCGACTCATGGATCGTGCAGTTCGCGCAGCAGACGTTCCTCCCGCCGTGGGCCGCTTACGCCCTGGCGGCGCTGGGTGCGCTCGGGATGTTCTGGGCCGACTGGAGGCGCAACGTGCGCCGGCGCCGCGCCGGGCTCTCCGAGGGGTCGATGGCGATCGTCCTGATCAAGGCGGGGCTGCTGCTGGCCGCGCTCTGCCTGAGCGCGTGGTACCTCTCCACCGACCGCGGCACCGGTGCGATGTTCGTGCTGTTCGTCGCGCTGGTCGTGGTCATGAACTACCTGCTGACCCGCACCCGCTGGGGTCGGTCGGTGTACGCCGTCGGCGGCTCGGTGGAGGCGGCGCGACGGGCCGGCGTGCGGGTGAACCGGGTCTTCATCAGCGTCTTCGTGCTCTGCTCGACGTTCGCGGCCGTCGGCGGGCTGCTCGCGGCGGCCCGGCTCGCGTCGGTCGGCGCCGGCTCGGGAGGGACGGACACCAACCTCAACGCGATCGCGGCGGCCGTCATCGGGGGCACCAGCCTGTTCGGCGGCCGCGGGTCGGCGTGGTCGGCGCTGCTGGGCATCCTGGTCATCCAGTCGATCTCGAACGGGCTGACGCTGCTCAACCTCGACTCGTCGTTCCGGTTCATGATCACGGGCGCCGTGCTGCTGCTCGCGGTCATCATCGACTCGGTGTCGCGCCGCTCGCGCGCCTCCCACGGCCAGGCGTGATCGGCACCGTGGTCGGAACCAGCGTGATCGGCGCAGACGCGATCGGCGGAGACGTGATTGGCTGGAACGCGTGACCCGGACCACCACCTTCCACGCACGCCTGCTGCGCGAGGGCGCCGAGCCGCAGACGGTGACCGTGCGGGCGTCCTCCGACTCGCCGCCGCGCACGCTGCGCCGGGCGGCCGGGGGCGGAGGCACGCTGACCTTCGACGTCTACGCGCTGCTCGACGCCGACGGCTGGCCCGACTCGGCGACGTACACGTACGTCGAGTCCCTGAGCCGGGAGCCGTCCGCCTCCGACGAGTGATCCCCCGGCCCTCCTCCGCCGAGGGGCGTCGTTGTGTCGGAACTCGGGCGGAATTCCGGCAGGATGACGCCCCTCGGCGGAGGGGTGGACGGGCGCGCGCGGCGGCGCGGGGCGGCTACTCGGGGCGCGCGGCAGCCGCGGCGCGTGCGGCGGCGGGCAGCGCCTCCAGGATGCGGGAGACGGCCGTGTCGTCGTGCGCGGCCGTGACGAACCAGGCCTCGAACACGCTCGGCGGCAGCGAGACACCGGCGTCCAGCATCGCGTGGAAGAACGAGCGGTAGCGGAACGCCTCCTGCCTCTGCACCTCCGCGTACGTGCGCGGCGCGGTCACGAACTCGCCGAAGACGAAGCTGAACAGGTTGCCCGCGCGCTGCACGCGGTGGGCGACGCCCGCCGCGCCGAGCGCGTCGGAGACCGCCGACGACACGGTCTCGGCGACCAGGTCGAGCCGGTCGTACACGGCTTCGTCGGCGAGCTGAAGGGTCGTGAGACCCGCCGCGACCGCCAGCGGGTTCCCCGAGAGGGTCCCCGCCTGGTAGACGGGACCGGTCGGGGCGAGGTAGTCCATGAGCTCCGCGCGCCCGCCGAGGGCCGCGAGCGGCATCCCGCCGCCGACGACCTTGCCGAACGTCACGAGGTCGGGCGTGTAGCCGCGGTCGAGGCCCCAGAAACCGGCCTCGCTGACCCGGAAACCGGTCAGCACCTCGTCGAGGATGAGCAGGGCGCCGTACTCGTGCGCGAGGTCGGTGAGGGCGGCGTTGAAGCCCTCGTCCGGCGGAACCACGCCCATGTTCGCCGCGGCGGCCTCGGTGATCACGGCCGCGATGTCCGGGCCGTTCTGCTCGAAGACGGCGCGCACGGCGTCGAGGTCGTTGTATGGCAGCACGAGCGTCTGGGCGGCGGTCGCCTCGGTCACGCCCGCTGACCCGGGGAGGGACAGCGTCGCGAGCCCGGAACCGGCCTCGGCGAGGAGGCTGTCCGAGTGCCCGTGGTAGTGCCCGGCGAACTTGATCAGCAGCGGGCGCCCGGTGAAGCCGCGGGCCAGCCGGATCGCGGTCATCGTGGCCTCGGTGCCCGTGGAGACCAGGCGCAGCTTTTCGAGGAACGGCACCCGGGCGAGCACGGCCTCCGCCAGCTCGGTCTCGGCCGGGGTGGAGGCGCCGAACGACAGGCCGTGCGCCGCGGTGCGCTGCACAGCCTCCACGACGGCCGGATGCGCGTGCCCGAGGATGGCCGGACCCCACGACGCGACCAGGTCGACGTACTCGCGGCCCTGCGCGTCGGTGATGTACGGCCCGCGGGCGGAGACCATGAACCGAGGTGTGCCGCCGACCGAGCGGAAGGCGCGCACCGGCGAGTTCACGCCGCCCGGGATGACGCGCTGCGCGCGCTCGAACTGGGCGAGGTTCACGTCGCCGATCGCGGCGCCGTCGGCGACGGCTCCGGCCTCGGAGTTCTGCGCGGCGGTCACCGCAGCCACCCCGCGACCTCGGTGGCCCAGTAGGTCATGACGGCATCGGCCCCCGCGCGGCGGGCGGCGACCAGGGTCTCCTCGATGATGCGGTCGCGGTCGATCCAGCCGTTCGCGGCCGCGGCCTCCACCATCGCGTACTCGCCGGAGACCTGGTAGGCCCACACCGGCACGTCGCTGAGCTCGGCGACGTCGCTCAGCACGTCGAGGTAGCTGAGGGCCGGCTTGACCATGAGGATGTCGGCGCCCTCGTCGAGGTCGAGCCGCGCCTCCCGCAGGCCCTCGCGGCGGTTGGCCGGGTCCTGCTGATAGGCGCGGCGGTCGCCGGAGAGCTGGGAGTCGACGGCCTCGCGGAAGGGACCGTAGAAGCCGGAGGCGTACTTCGCCGCGTAGGCGAGGATCACGACGTCGGTGAAGCCGTCGGCGTCGAGGGCGTCGCGCACGGCGGCGACCTGGCCGTCCATCATGCCGCTGAGGCCGAGGAGCTGCGAGCCGGCGCGGGCCTGCGCGAGCGCCATCTCCTGGTAGCGGACCAGCGTGGCGTCGTTGTCGACGTGACCGCGCGCGTCCAGCACGCCGCAGTGGCCGTGGTCGGTGAACTCGTCGAGGCAGAGGTCCGTCTGGACGACGAGCGCGTCGCCGACCTCGGCGGCCAGCGCACGAGTGGCGACGTTGAGGATGCCCTCGGGGTCGGTCGCAGCGCTGCCGACGGCATCGCGCGTCTCGGGCACACCGAACAGCATCACACCGCCGACGCCCGCCTCGGCGGCCTCGTTCGCGGCGCGCTTCAGCGAGTCGAGCGAGTGTTGCACGACACCCGGCATGGAGGCGATGGGCTGCGGCTCGGAGGCGCCCTCGCGGACGAACATCGGGAGGATCAACTCGGCCGGGTGGAGCCGGGTCTCGGCTGTCAGACGACGCATGGCGGGAGACTGCCGGAGCCGCCGCGGCCGGATCACGGGATGGAACTCACTCACTCGCCCCAGCCTACGCCCGCGCTCCTGAGTGCCCGCTCACTCCCCCAAGCCCGCGGGCCCAGGGAAAAATTGGGCGGATAGCCCCCCGGGCGGCAGTTTTTCGGTGGGGGGCGGCTAGGCGGCGGGGGGGGAGGGGGGGGGGGGGGGGGCGGGGGGTGTCCCGGCCCGGGGGCCTACCCGCGGGGGGGCGGGGGGTAACCCGCCCGGCCCTCCCGGTCATCGTCGCGATGGACTCAGCCCGCCGCGGTCAGCTCGAACGGCTCGAACACCGTCTGGTACTCCGGCATGATCCGCGCGCGCACCCGCGTGCCCTCCTCGACGTACTCCGTCGACAGCACGCGCCCGCGCTCGTGCAGCGCCGAGATGAGGTCGCCGCGGTCGTAGGGCACCACGAGCTCCACCTCGACGGAGGGGTCGGGCAGGAGACGCGCGATGGCCGCGAGCACCTCGTCCACTCCCTCGCCCGTGCGGGCGGAGGCGAAGATCGCGCCCGGCTCGAGACCGCGCAGCACCAGCCGGTCGTCCGCCGGGATCAGGTCGGCCTTGTTGAAGACCACGATCTCGGGGATGTCCCTGGCGCCGACCTCGCCGATCACGTCGCGGACGGTGGCGAGCTGCGACGCCGGGTCGGGGTGCGAGCCGTCGACGACGTGCAGGATCACGTCGGAATCGGCCACCTCCTCCAACGTCGACCGAAACGCCTCCACCAGCTGGTGCGGCAGGTTGCGCACGAAGCCGACCGTGTCGGCAAGCGTGTAGAGCCGGCCGTCGGCGGTCACCGAGCGGCGCACGGTCGCGTCGAGGGTGGCGAAGAGGGCGTTCTCGACGAGCACGCCCGCCTTGGTCACCCGGTTCAGGAGGCTCGACTTGCCCGCGTTCGTGTAGCCGGCGATCGCGACGGACGGCACCGAGTTGCGGTTGCGGTTCGCGCGCTTGGCCTCGCGCGCGGGCTTGAACCCGGCGATCTGGCGGCGCAGCTTCGCCATGCGCGAGTGGATGCGGCGGCGGTCCAGCTCGATCTTCGTCTCACCGGGTCCGCGTGATCCCATGCCGGCGCCGGCGCCGCCGACCTGGCCACCGGCCTGGCGGGACATCGAGTCGCCCCAGCCGCGCAGGCGCGGCAGCAGGTACTCGAGCTGCGCGAGCTCGACCTGCGCCTTGCCCTCGCGGCTCTTGGCGTGCTGGCTGAAGATGTCGAGGATCACGGCCGTGCGGTCGATCACCTTGACCTTCACCACGTCTTCGAGCGCGCGCCGCTGGCTGGGCGCCAGCTCGGTGTCGGCCACCACGGTGTCCGCGCCGAGCGCCGCGACGATGCCGGCGAGCTCCTCCGCCTTGCCCCGCCCGAGATACGTGCTCGGGTCGGGATGCGGCCGGCGCTGGAGCAGGCCGTCGAGCACCACGGCGCCCGCGGTCTCGGCGAGGGCGGCCAGCTCGCGCAGCGAGTTCTCGGCGTCCTGGAGAGAGCCCTGCGAGTACACGCCGATGAGCACGACGTTCTCGAGGCGCAGCTGCCGGTACTCGACCTCGGTGACGTCTTCGAGCTCGGTCGAGAGGCCGTTGACGCGGCGCAGGGCCGCGCGCTCCTCCCGGTCGAACTGCTCGCCGTCGTGGTCGCCGTCGTCGAGCCCCGTCGTCTGCAGGGCCTGCGCCCGCTGCGCCTCGGCGCCCGCGCCGAACAGCGTCACCGAGGCACGGCTGGCCTCTGTCGCCAGAACGCGCGCGACGACGTCGTCGGCGGTGTGGTTCTGGATGTCTGTCTTATCGGTCAAAATTCATTCCCCTGATCCGGGTTAACCCTAGTTCGTCGGTGTCTAGTACGTTCCTCTTATGGGCAGCGGAGATCACTACTTTTCCCCTGCGCCCGAGAGCGAGACGAACCTGCGGCCGTTCACCGTCCGCCTGGCCGGCCAGACGTACGAGCTTGTGACGGCGAGCGGGATCTTCAGCCCCGAGCGCATCGACATGGGTACACGAGTGCTCCTCGACCATGTCCCCCCTGCGCCGCCAGGAGGTCAGCTCCTCGACATCGGCAGCGGCTGGGGGCCGCTCGCTCTCACACTTGCTCTCGAATCCCCTCACGCGACGGTCTGGGCCGTCGACGTCAACACCCGAGCCCTGGATGTGCTGCGCAGGAACGCGCAGAAGCTCGGCCTCACCAACCTCAACGCCGTGAGCCCCGAGGATGTTCCCGACGATATCGGGTTCACGGCGATCTGGTCCAACCCGCCCATCCGGGTGGGCAAGAACGAGCTGCACGCCATCCTGGAGCGCTGGCTGCCGCGGCTGGAGCCCGGGTCGGACGCCTGGCTGGTCGTGCAGCGGAACCTCGGCAGCGACTCCCTCCATCGCTGGATGGAGTCGACCTTCCCCGAACTGACGACGACGCGGGCCGCCACCTCGAAGGGCTACCGCGTCCTCCGCTCCCGCCGCCGCGCCTCCTGAGGCCGGCCGTCGAGCCTGCTGAGGCCGGCCGGCGGGTGACCGGTCAGGCCAGTTCGAGGGTGCCGGTGTAGACGAGCTCCGCCGGACCGGACAGCGCGACGTGCTCGCCCTCCTCCGTGGCGAACATGCGCACGCCGACGGTTCCGCCCGGAACGTCCACGCGCCACTGGTTCGGCGCGCCGTCTCCCGCCCAGTACCGCACGGCGAGGGCCGCGGCCGCGGCGCCGGTGCCGCACGACAGCGTCTCGCCGCTGCCGCGCTCGTGCACACGCATCCGGATGCGTCCGACGCCGTCCTTCACGAGCGGCTCCTGCGGCACGACGAACTCGACGTTCGCGCCGTTCACCGGCGCCGGCTCGATGTGCGGGATGTAGCTGAGGTCCGCGGCGTCCAGCTCGGCGTCGTCCGCCACCGCGACCACCACGTGCGGGTTGCCGAGGTCCAGACCGAGTCCAGGACGCGCCACCGGCAGCTCGCGCGCGCGGACCAGCGGCTCGCCGCCGTCCAGCCGCCAGCGCCCGAGGTCGACCTGGAAGCCGGTCAGGTTGCGCTGCACATCCTTCACGCCCGCCCGCGTCCCGATCGCGAGCGTGTCGCCGTCGGCCAGGTCGACCAGTCCGGTCTCGAGCAGGTAGCGGACGTAGACGCGGATGCCGTTGCCGCACATCTCGGCCGGCGACCCGTCGGCGTTGTAGTAGTCCATGAACCACTCGGCGGCGGCGTCCTCGGCCAGCGCCTCCGCACCCTCCGGCAGGTGGGCGGACTTCACCGCGCGGATCACGCCGTCGGCGCCGACGCCGAAGTGCCGGTCGCACACCTCCGCGATCTGCGCGGCGGTCAGCGGCATCCGGCCGTCGGGGTCGGAGTAGAGCACGAAGTCGTTGCCCGTGCCCTGACCTTTGGTGAAGTGGATGGTGGCCATGCTCACAGCCTATCGAGCGCGGTCCCGGCCATCGCCGCGGCGACGAGCGCCGGGTCGTCGTACTCGAGCCAGCGGATGCCCGGGTAGCGCTTGAACCAGCTCACCTGCCGCCGCGCGTAGCGGCGCGTGAGGTGCTGGGTCTGCGCGATGGCCTCGGCGCGGCTGAGCTCGCCGCGCACCTCGGCCAGGGCCTGGGCGTACCCGATCGCCCGGCTCGCGGTCACCCCGCGCTCCAGCCCGAGCGGGAGGAGGCCGCGGACCTCGTCGAGGAGCCCGGCCTCCCACATCCGCTCGACCCGGGCGTCGAGGCGCTGCACGAGCTGCTCGCGCGGCGCCGCGAGGCCGAGGATGCGGACCGGCTGCCAGGGCACCGGCTCGTCGGGGAGGGTGCCGCTGACCGGTTCGCCGGTCAGTTCGGCGACCTCCAGCGCGCGCACGATCCGCCGGCCGTTCGTCGACCCGATGCGCCGCGCGGCCTCCGGGTCGACCTCGGCGAGGCGGCGGAACAGCATCCCAGGACCCTGCTCGGCGAGCTGCTGCTCCAGCCGGGACCGGAGTTCGGGGTCGGTCCCCGGGAACCGGAAGTCGAAGACGACGCTCGAGACGTAGAGCCCCGACCCGCCCACCAGGATCGGGACGTTCCCGCGCCGCTGGATGTCGTCGATCGCGGCGCGCGCCTCCGGCTGGTAGCGGGCCACGGTCGCCTCGTCGGTGACGTCGAGCACGTCGAAGAGGTGATGCGGCACTCCGCGCCACTCGGAGGGGTGCAGCTTCGCCGTGCCGATGTCCATGCCGCGGTAGAGCTGCATGGCGTCGGCGTTGACGACCTCCGCCCCCTGCCCGCGCGCGTTGAGGGCGTCGGCCAGGGCGAGCGAGAGGTCGGTCTTGCCGGTGCCGGTGGCCCCGACGATCGCGACGATGGGAGGGCCGGGCTCTCCCGGCGCGGGCTCTGCGGGTGGCGTGCTCAGCGCTGGCCGTCCGTCGGGTCGTAGATCGGCATGGTGCCGACGCCCGGGGAGGTCAGCGGCTCGCGCACGCGCAGCGTGGGCAGGCCGAGCGAGACGGGCCCCGCTCCGGCGCCCGCTGCGCCGGTCGAGCCGTGGGCCGGGACCGCGCACGAGTCCGCCTGCTCGCGGTCCCACGCGTCGCCTGCGCGCGTGCGGCGCACGCGGAGCGGCGCACCGTCGACGGCGTCGGCGATGAGGTGGTGCGGGGCGGCCTGCGTGATGCGCACGGTGACGACATCGCCGGGGCGCGGCGTCTCGGAGCCCGCCGGCAGCTCGAAATGCACCAGCCGGCTGTCGCGGGCGCGACCGCTCAGGCGTCGCGTGTCGGCGTCCTTGCGGCCCTCGCCGTTCGCGACGAGCAGCTCCACCTCCGACCCGATCAGCTTCTGGTTCTCCTCCAGGGAGATGCGCTCCTGCAGGGCGACCAGCCGGTCGTAGCGCTCCTGCACGACCTCCTTCGGCACCTGGTCGGCCATCGTTGCCGCCGGCGTGCCGGGACGGATCGAGTACTGGAACGTGAACGCGGATGCGAAGCGCGCGGCCTCGACGACGCGCAGCGTGTCCTGGAAGTCCTCCTCGGTCTCGCCGGGGAAGCCGACGATGATGTCGGTGCTGATCGCGGCGTGAGGAAGGCGCGCGCGCACCCGGTCGAGGATGCCGAGGAACTTCTCGGAGCGGTACGAGCGGCGCATCGCGCGGAGGATGCGGTCCGAGCCGGACTGGAGCGGCATGTGCAGTTGCGGCATGACGTTCGGCGTCTCGGCCATCGCGTCGATGACGTCGTCGGTGAAGGCGGCGGGATGCGGGCTGGTGAAGCGGATGCGCTCCAGCCCCTCGATCCCGCCCGCAGCGCGGAGCAGCTTGCTGAACGCCTGCCGGTCGCCGAACTCCACGCCGTAGGAGTTCACGTTCTGCCCGAGCAGCGTGACCTCGATGGCGCCGTCGTCGACGAGCGCCTGCACCTCGGCGAGGATGTCGCCGGGCCGGCGGTCCTTCTCCTTGCCGCGGAGGGACGGGACGATGCAGAAGGTGCACGTGTTGTTGCAGCCGACCGAGATGGACACCCAGCCGGAGTACGAGGAGTCGCGCTTCGTCGGCAGCGTGGATGGGAAGGTCTCGAGCGACTCGAGGATCTCGATCTCGGCCGCGTCGTTGTGCCGGGCGCGCTCCAGCAGGTTCGGAAGGGCGCCCATGTTGTGCGTGCCGAAGACGACGTCGACCCACGGCGCCTTCTCGAGGATGACGTTCTTGTCCTTCTGGGCGAGGCACCCGCCGACGGCGATCTGCATGCCCTCATGGCGGCGCTTCACGCCGGCGAGGTGGCCGAGGTTGCCGTACAGCTTGTTGTCGGCGTTCTCGCGCACCGCACAGGTGTTGATGACGACGATGTCCGCCTCCTCACCGTTGGCGGGGACGTACCCGGCCGCCTCCAGCGACCCGCTGAGGCGCTCGGAGTCGTGCACGTTCATCTGGCACCCGAAGGTGCGCACCTCGTAGGTGCGGGCGCGTCCGTCCGGTCGGACGGCGGCGGCCGACGGCTCGATGACGCTGCGCTGCTCGATGATGCTCATGATGCGTTCGATTCTACGTTCGCTGCCGCCCCGATCCGAACGTTCCGCGACTGCGGTGGCGCGGGAGCGGCGCGGGACCGCCGCGGCAGCGACGGGCAGGCGGGCGCTACTGGAAGCGCACCCCACCGCGCTTGCGCGTCGCGAAGGCGGCCTCCATCGCCTGACGGACAACACTGGACCCGTAGCCCTTGCGCGCGAGGAAACCATGGAGGCGGCGCCGCACCGTCTCGTCGTCGTACGACGAGAGCTGTCCGATCCGCTTCACGGCCAGTTCGGTCGCCCGCTCGAGCTCGTCCTCGTCCGCGATGTCGGCGAGTGCCGCCTCGATCAGGACGGGGTCGATGTGCCGCCGCTTGAGCTCCTGCTCGATGGCCGTACGACCGAGGCCCTTGCGACTGTGCTGAGTGAAGGCCAGACTCACCGCGAGCGAGGCGTCGTCGATCACGCCCATCACCTCGAGCCGGTCCAGCTCCGGTTGGAACACCTCCGGCTCGATCTCCCGCTTGAGCAGCACCTGCTCCAGCTCCCAGCGGGACATTCCCCGCCGGGCCAGCTGCCGGATGGTGACCGCGGTCACCTTCTGCGCCTTCCGCTCCGACTCCTCGTCCGGCTCGGCGACCGGTCGCGCTGCCGCGGCGGCCTGCTGCTCTTCGCCCCAGGTGTTGTTCCACCGGGTGGCCGAGGGCAGCTCGACCACGGGCCGCGTGACGGGAGGGTGCTCCCCCGCCCCGTCCGCCTCCTGCGTCGCCGGTGCGGACGAGGACGCCTCGCGCGCGGCTTCTCCACGCGATGACGCCCCCCGCGACGCCGCTGCGCGTCGCAGCGGCGTCACGGGAGCGAGCTGGTCGTCTCCACCGGGCGCCGGATCGTGCCCCTCATCCGCGGATGGGAATCTCACGACCATGCGGACCTCCTCGGGCGATCGGTCACCGGGTTCAGGCGCCCTTGCGCGCCTGCAGCTTCTCCTCGATCGAGCCGACGTTGTCGGCCGGCTCGGCCGCCGCGTTCGGGTCGGGGATGATGCCCAGCTTGATCTTGATCTTGTTCTCGATCTCGGCGGCGATGTCGGGGTTCGCGATGAGGAAGTTGCGCGAGTTCTCCTTGCCCTGCCCGAGCTGGTCGCCCTCGTACGTATACCAGGCGCCGGACTTCTTGACGATGGCGTGCTCCACGCCGAAGTCGAGCAGGCTGCCCTCGCGCGAGATGCCGACGCCGTACAGGATGTCGAACTCCGCCTGCTTGAAGGGCGGCGCCATCTTGTTCTTGACGACCTTGACGCGGGTACGGTTGCCGACCGCGTCGGTGCCGTCCTTCAGGGTCTCGATGCGGCGGATGTCGAGGCGGACCGAGGCGTAGAACTTGAGCGCCTTACCACCGGCGGTCGTCTCCGGGCTGCCGAAGAACACACCGACCTTCTCACGCAGCTGGTTGATGAAGATCATCGTGGTGTTGGTCTGGCTCAGCGCACCGGTCAGCTTGCGGAGCGCCTGCGACATGAGGCGGGCCTGGAGGCCGACGTGCGAGTCGCCCATCTCACCCTCGATCTCGGCGCGGGGCACGAGCGCCGCCACCGAGTCGATCACGATGAGGTCGATGGAGCCGGAGCGGACCAGCATGTCGGCGATCTCGAGCGCCTGCTCACCGGTGTCGGGCTGCGACACGAGCAGCGCGTCGATGTCCACGCCGAGCTTGCGCGCGTACTCGGGGTCGAGCGCGTGCTCGGCGTCGATGAACGCTGCGATGCCGCCGGCCCGCTGCGCGTTGGCGATGGCGTGGAGAGTCAGCGTCGTCTTACCCGACGACTCCGGACCGTAGATCTCGACGATGCGGCCGCGCGGAAGACCGCCGATGCCGAGCGCGACGTCGAGCGCGATGGACCCGGTCGGGACGACCTCGACGGGGGCGCGCTCGTCGCTGCCCAGTCGCATGACCGAGCCCTTGCCGAACTGACGGTCGATCTGCGCGAGCGCGGTCTCGAGCGCCTTCTCGCGGTCTGCGGGTGATGGCATTGCGGTTCTCCTTCTGAAGGCTTCGGTGACGAGATCGACTGTAGGGGCGACGACCGACACTGGAGCCGCCGGTCACGCACATTGTGGACAAGTCGTCTTCGATGTGCCGCTGTGAAGGAGTCTAGCCAGTTCCGAACATATCTTCGAGGAAATCGCAGCGGCGTGTCGGGCCGCGCGCCGCGTCAGCGCTTGGGCGCCGGCTTGCCCGCGCCGTACCAGTGGGACTGCGGAACGCCGGTCTCCTTGCAGAGCGCGAGCCACACCTCCCGCGGCGGGATGCCGGCGTCGAGCGCCTGCTGCCCTGTGCGGCCGCCGAGCTCTCCGAGCACCAGGTCGCTGAGGAGCGCCCGGCCGTAGCCCGACCCGAACTCGTCGACGATCGCGCGCTGGAACTCGCTCAGCTTCATGGGGTCCTCTCGACGGGGTGGGTCGTGGCGGTCAAACGAAGGACGCCCCGCGCGTGCGGGGCGTCCTGTACGGCTCGTGCGGTCGGCGCGATCAGCGCGCAACCAGGTTGGTGTCGAGGAAGTCGTCCGGCACCGTGTCCGGGATGACCGGCTCGACGCCCTCGAGGACCGCGATGCGGTCGCCGACCTCGCGCATGATGACGGAGACGGGGGTGTCGAGAGCTTCGGCGACCGAGGCGAGGATCTCGCTCGACGCCTCCTTCTGGCCTCGCTCGACCTCGCTGAGATAGCCCAGTGCGACGCTCGCCTTGCTGGCGACCTGACGCAGCGTGCGGCCCTTCTGCAGGCGGAAGTCCCTGAGCACGTCGCCGATTTCCTGACGTACAAGAATCATTCGGAGCCTCCTTCTCTACCCTGCCGGACCTGTCGATGGGATGCCAACTGTACCTCATCCGTGATGCTCACGATAACGACGACGACTGGGGTTTTCTTGTGAACGCACCGGTTGTAACGTGACCGAAACACCGGCTATTCCGCGGGGATGTCGAGCACCGGATCGGCCGCCGCCTCCGCGATCGCACGGGCCACCACGAGCCGCCGGATCGCCGCCCTGTCGCCCTGCAGCGCGAGCTCGACCACGCGGGTGCCCGCCGCCGACGCGATGCCGACGAACACCGTCCCGACCGGGCGCCCGCCCTGCGGGTCGGGACCGGCGACGCCGGTGGTCGCGAGACCGATGTCGGCCGGCCGGCCGCCGACTCCGAGACGCTGCCGGACGCCGTCGGCGAGCTGCCGCGCTACCTCGGGATGAACCGGCCCCTCCGCCTCCAGGAGGTCGGCATCCACGCCGAGGAGGCTGTGCTTGAGCGCCGTCGCGTAGACGACCGCGCCGCCGAGGACGGCGGCCGACGCACCGGGGACCCGGGTGAGCTCCGCGGTCAGCTCCCCACCGGTCAGCGACTCCGCCGCGACGATGGTCATCCCGCGCGAGCGGAGCCGGGCGATCAGCTCCGCCGTGGCGTCGCCGGGATCAGCCGAGGGCACGGCGCGCCCGGCGGCCCTTGTAGGCCTGCCAGAGGTAGTCGAAGCCGGTGACCACGGTCAGGACGACCGCGATCGTCATGAGGATGCCGTTCACCCAGAAGATCCAGTCGCCGACGATCGTCCAGAGCGGGAACAGCGCGAACGAGATCGCGACAGACTGGGCGATCGTCTTCAGCTTGCCGCCGCGCGAGGCGGCGATGACGCCCTGGCGGATGACGACGAAGCGGTAGAGGGTGATGCCGATCTCACGGACGAGGATCACGACGGTGACCCACCACGGGAGCTCGCCGAGGATGGACAGCGCGATGAGCGCTCCCCCGGTGAGCACCTTGTCGGCGATCGGGTCGAGCAGCTTGCCGAGGTCGGTGACGAGGTTGTTCCGCCGGGCGATCGCCCCGTCGACCCCGTCCGTGGCGATGGCGAGCACGAACAGCACGGCCGCCGCCCAGCGCAGCCAGCCGTCCTCGCCGGCGTCCGCGAGCAGCATCCACACGAACAGCGGTGCCAGCAGGATGCGGACGACGGTGATCACGTTCGGGACGTTCCAGTTGCTCGCGCGCCCCGCGCGGCCCTCCGTCGCAGCCGGTGGAGGGGTGTCGGACGACATCGCGGTCACTACTCCCTGCCGGTCAACTTCCAGGCGTCCTCGTCGGAATCGCCGTCGACCTCAGGATAGCCCGCTGTCATCTCCACGACGGGGTCGGCTCCGTAACGGTCGCCGTCGTCGCCCGCGCCGGAGGGGGCCGGCACCGTCGACGCGGTCGGCGCGGGCCCCCCCGCCCCCCGCCGGTCAGCCCCCCCCCGCGCCGCCCCCCCCCCCCCCCCCCGCCGCGCCGCGCCCC
>NZ_JBPGXM010000059.1:0-21831 GCF_056755495.1 Leifsonia sp. KNZ12-8B | reverse complement strand
CTCTCGCTCTCCCTGGCCGCCGGGCGACATTTTTCCTGTGCTCGGCGGCTACCCGGCGGCCAGGGAGAGCGAGAGGGCGAGGGTCGCGAGGATGACCGTGACGGGCGCGACGATCGCGCCGAGGAGGACGTAGCGCGACCAGCGCAGCTCCACGCCGAACGACGTCAGGCGCTGGTGCCAGAGCAGCGTCGCGAGCGACGCCCACGGGGTGATGAGCGGGCCGGCATTCACGCCGATCAGCAGCGCGGCCAGGCGCGCGGGCGTCTCGGCGGCGGGCTCCAGCGCGAGGTAGGCGGGGAGGTTGTCGACGACGTTCGCGCCGACCAGGCCGGTGAGCGAGAGCCGCAGCAGGGCGAGCGGAGACTCCCCGCTCCCCGACAGCGCCGTCAGCAGCTCGCCGAGGCCCACGGTGTGCAGCGCCTCGATCACGAGGAAGAGCCCGGACGCGAGCAGCAGCAGCTGCCACGGCAGCAGCCCGAACCGCAGCACCCGGCGCCTCCGCACCGCGAACACGACGATCAGCAGCACGGCCGCCACCGACGCCGGCAGCCAGACCGGCAGCCCGGACACCAGCAGGGGCAGCAGCACGAGCACGACGACGGCGGAGACGCCGAACAGCACCCGGTCCTCCACCGGATCCTCCTCGCCGGTCTCGTAGCGCACGAGCAGCGAGCGGCGGGCCACGACGAACACGGCGACCATCGGCACGATCATCGCGACCAGGGCCGGCGCCCACATCAGGGCGGCGAAGGCGAGCGGCGACGGGTTGCCGAGCGTGTGCTGGGCCAGCAGATTGGTGAGATTGGAGACCGGGAGCAGCAGCGAGCCGGCGTTCGCCATCCACACCGTCGTGAGCGCGAACGGCAGCGGGTTCAGCCCGGCGTGGCGCGCGAGGACGATCACGACGGGCGTCAGCAGCACGGCCGTCGTGTCGAGCGACAGGAAGACGGTGCTCAGCGCGGCGAGCACGACGACGAGCAGCCACAGCACCCAGGCCCGGCCGCGGCCCCAGCGCGCCGTCCGCTGGGCCACCGCGGTGAAGACTCCCGCCTCCGCCGCCAGCTCGGTGACGACGGTGATGGCCGCGACGAACAGCAGGATGGGCCACACCCGGTCCCACAGCACCAGCGCGTCGTCGACCGGCAGCACGCCGGTGAGCACCGCCACGACGCCGAGCGCGAGAAGAACGGCCCCCACGATCGCGGTCCGCATCCTGCTCCTTCCGGCCGCACCCGCAGTCGTGCCTCCCGGCGGCGCCGATGGAAGCGTACGCTACCTGGCGACGAAAGGATGCGCATGCGCAAGTACCTCTTCAACGGCGCGGTCATCTCGGCCGCGATCGGCCTCTGGTCGACCGTCCAGTCGAGCAAGCAGGGCCCGAAGGACTGGCGCGTTCCGCTGATGTGGATCAACGCCGCCCTCTCGCTCGTCATCGCCGTCGGCGCGGTGATCGCCGAGTCGAAGGAGGCGGAGGAGCGCGAGGGCCGGTCGTCCCGCGCACGCAGCCGCGGCTGAGCACGCAAACACCCGCGGATTTCCGCTGATCACACGGCGTGTCCGCACCGGATGCACGGTAAGTGTCCAGGACACTGGTACACGACGGTGAATCTGGGAGGATCGCGATGTTCGGACGTAGGCGGCACGCCGCAGTGGAGGCCCCGGCCGCGCCGGCACCCCGGCTGACGGACGCACAGATCCTGGAGCTCGTGCACACCAAGGTGGCGGAGCTCATCGGCGAGAACGGCGAGTGGACCGTGTCCCGCCGCTCGGCCGACGACACCGACACGATCTTCCACTCGGTGCTGGCGCAGTCGGTCTCGGTGGGCATCACCGCCGCGATCGTGGAGGCGCGCAACCGGCTCGAGGCCGGCGAGGGCTTCTCCGCGCCGCAGCACCTCGCGGCCCCGCGCGCGGATGCTCCCGCCGCACCGGTTCAGGATGCCGTGGCCGCCGGCGCCGTGGCGGAGCCCGCGGCCGACCAGGCGGCGACCGAGGTCGCCGAGCCCGCCGCGTTCGGCTGGGAGCCCGCCCCCATCACCGTGTGGACGGACCTCCGCAAGCCGGTCACCGGCGAGTTCCCGCTCGTCAGCGAGCGCTCGGCCGCGTAGGCCGCACGCCCCTCCCTCAGGGGATCCGGGGCCAGTCGTCCGGCCCCTGCGACCCCGCCGCATACTCCTCCAGCGGCACCTCGTCGTCCTTCCAGGCCGCGAGCACCGGCGCCACGATCCGCCAGCACTCGACCGCAGTGTCGGCACGCACCGAGAGCGTCGGGTCGCCGTCGAGGATGCCCTCCAGCACCTCCCCGTACGCCAGGAGCTCGCCAGGCCCGAAGTGGGCGGTCAGCGCCGTCCGCTCGATCACGTACGGGTCCTCCGGGCCGTTGATGTTCATCTCGAGCGACAGCTCGTCGGGGGCCAGCATCACGCGCAGCCGCGTCGGCTCGCGGGTTCCGCGGAGGCCCTTCGGCACGTGGCGGGCGGGCTTGAAGGTGATCACGACCTCGCGCCGCCGGGCACCGAGCGCCTTGCCCGAGCGCAGGGTGAACGGGACGCCCGCCCAGCGCCAGGTGTCCACCTCCACGGTGAGCTCTGCCAGCGTCTCGGTCTCGCGCGACGCGTCGACGCCCGCCTCGTCGGTGTACGACGGCAGCTTCTTGCCCTCGACGCGGCCCGCGGTGTACCGGGCGCGGCGGCTGGAGGCGACCGGGTCGTCGCCGCGGACGCGCGTGGCCCGCAGCACCGCGGCCTTGGCGTCGCGGAAGTCGACGGCGCTGAGCGTCGCCGGCGGCTCCATCGCGAGCACCGCGAGCACCTGCAGCAGGTGGCTCTGGATCATGTCGACGAGCGCCCCGGCGCCGTCGTAGTAGCGGGCGCGGTCCTCCAGCCCGAGCGTCTCGTCGTAGACGACGTCGACGCGCTCGACGTGCTCGCCGTCCCACACCGGCTCCAGGATGCTGTTCGCGAACCGCAGCCCGATCATGTTGAAGACCGTGGACCGGCCCAGGAAGTGGTCGACCCGGTGGATGCGCTCCTCCGGGACCAGCTTCAGCAGCTGGGCGTTGAGCGCCTCCGCGCTCTCCTGGTCGATGCCGAACGGCTTCTCGAGCGCCAGCGTGAGGCCCTCCGGCAGGTCCATCCCCTCGAGCGCCCTGCACGCCTTCGCCGTGATCGCCGGCGGCAGTGCGAAGTAGAGGGCCGGGGCGCCGTCGCACGCGTCGAAGATGCGCTTCAGGTCGTCCTGCTTCGTGACGTCGGCGGCGAGGTAGGAGGTGTGGGCCAGGAGGTCGTCGACGGCCTCGCCGGTCGCCTCCACGCCCTCGAACGCGGTCCGCGCGACCGAGGTCCAGTGCTCGTCGTCCCACTCCTCGACCCCGGCGCCCACCAGCCGGAAGCGGCGCTCCGGGTGCCGGGTGAGAAGCTGACCGACGGCGGGCAGGAGGAGCCTGGACGACAGATCGCCGCTGGCTCCGAGGATCACGAGAGTGCCGATGGACTGCGTCATGCCCCAGACAGTACGGCCATACTGGGGATATGTCGCTCCCCATCGAGGATTACGCCCTGGTCAGTGACTGCTTCACCGGAGCGCTCGTCGGCAAGGACGGCAGCATCGACTGGCTCTGCCTGCCGCGGTACGACTCCATGTCGATGTTCGGGGCGCTCCTCGGCACGGAGGACCATGGCCGCTGGCTGCTGGCCCCCGACGACTCCACCGCGAGCTGCCGCCGGCACTACGCGGGCGACACGATGATCCTCGTCACGCGGTGGACGACCGCGACCGGCGAGGTGGAGGTGATCGACGCGATGCCGCTCGGCGACGGCCGCGCCGACGTCGTGCGCCGCGTGCGCGGCATCAGCGGGAGCGTCAGGATGCGGCAGGACCTGCGCATCCGGTTCGGCTACGCGGACGCCATCCCGTGGGTGCGCAAGGATCCCTCCGAGGAGCCCGCCGCCCTCATCGCCGTCGCCGGCCCCGACGCCATCGTGCTGCGCGGCCCGCTGCTGCACGCGACGAACCACTCGCACGAGGGCACGTTCGACGTGACGGCGGGCGAGACCGTCGACCTCACGATGACCTGGTTCCCCTCGCACCGCACGGCCCCGCCGCCGCTGTCGGTCGACGACGCGCTCCACGCGACCAGGGCCTGGTGGACGGACTGGGCCTCCGGCGCCAGGACCCCCGAGGCCGCCCGCGCGGAGGGCCGCTACCACGAGCAGGTCGTCCGGTCGCTCATCCTGCTCCGGGCGCTGACCCACTTCGAGACCGGCGGCATCGTGGCCGCGGCGACGACCTCGCTCCCGGAGGCGTTCGGCGGCGAGCGCAACTGGGACTACCGCTACGTGTGGCTGCGGGATGCGTCCCTGACGATCGGCACCCTCCTCAATCACGGCTACAACGACTCGGTCGACCACTGGCGCGACTGGCTGCTGCGCGCGGTGGCCGGCGACCCCGCCGATGTGCAGATCATGTACGGGCTCTCGGGCGAGCGCGACCTCGACGAGCGCGTGCTGGTGAGCCTGCCCGGCTACCAGGGCGCGCATCCGGTGCGGATCGGCAACGGCGCCTCCACGCAGTTCCAGGCCGACGTGATCGGCGAGGTCATGCTCGGTCTCGACGCCGGCCGGCGCACGGGGAGCACCGAGACGCGCTTCTCGTGGGCGCTGCAGCGGGCGCTGATGGGCTACCTGGAGGAGCACTGGCGGCAGCCGGACCACGGCATCTGGGAGGTCCGCGGCGATCCGCAGGTGTTCACGCACTCGCGGGCGCTGGTGTGGGCCGCGTTCGACTGCGCGGTGCGGGCGGTGGAGCTGTACGGGCTGGAGGGTCCGGTGGAGCGCTGGCGGCGGCTGCGCGACGAGATCCGCGCCGACATCGAGGCGAACGGCTTCGACGAGGGCCGCGGCACGTACGTGCAGCACTACGGCACGACCGAGGTGGACGCCTCCCTGCTGCAGCTGGCGCAGGTCGGCTACGTCGACTGGCGCGACCAGCGGATGCTGGGCACGGTCCGCGCCATCGAGGAGGACCTCATGCGCGACGGGCTCGTGCTGCGGTACCGCACCGAGCAGGGCGTCGACGGGCTGCCGCCGGGCGAGCACCCGTTCCTCGCCTGCTCCTTCTGGCTGGTGGAGCAGTACGCGCGATCCGGGAGGCTGGAGGACGCGGTGCGCCTGATGGACCGGCTCGTCTCGTTCGCGAACGACGTGGGGATGCTGTCGGAGGAGTACGACGTCGACGGCCGGTCGCAGGCGGGCAACACGCCGCAGGCGCTCACCCACCTGACGCTCGTGCGGGCGGCGGATGCGATCGCGGCGGTGCTGACGCGACCGGCCGGCCAGACGGAGCCGGCCGCCGCGAGCGCCGGGGCGGGCGGCCGGCCATGACGGACGTGCGCACGCGGCCCGGCGAGCGGGCCGGCGAGCAGGTCGACGAGCGCCTCGACGAGCGCCTCGACCTCGGCTCCCCGTGGGTCACGGTCGTCTGGAACGACCCGGTCAATCTCATGTCGTACGTGAGTTATGTGTTCCGCAGCTACTTCGGCTTCCCGCGGGCCGAGGCCGAGCGGCTGATGCTGCTGGTGCACAACGAGGGGCGCGCGGTGGTCGCCACCGGGACCCGCGAGGAGATGGAGCGCCACGTGGAGGCGATGCATGACTACGGCCTGTGGGCCACGCTCGCGAAGGCGGACGCGTGATCCCGTTCCGTCCCGCGGCGGGCGGCATCGTGCGGGGCCGCTTCGAGCCGGAGGAGGTCGAGCTGCTGCTGCGGCTCGCCGCCGAGGCCGCCGAGCTGGCCGCGGCCGCAGCGTCCCGGCCCGGCGAGGACGAGCTCGCCGACCCGGCGCTGGTGCGCCTGATCCCGGACGCGTATCCCGGCGACCCGGAGAAGTCCGCCGAGTTCCGCCGGTTCACGGCCGACGGCATCGCCGAGCGCAAGGCGCTCAACGCGCGCACGGTGGTCGAGTCGCTGGCCCGTCCCGACGACGGAGCCGTGGAGGTGCGGCTCGACCCCGCGCAGGCGACCGCGTGGCTGCGGTGCATCACCGACATCCGGCTGGTGCTCGCCGCCCGGCTCGACATCGTGCAGGACGGCGACGTCGGCGACCTCGCCGACGAGCACGCGCTCTTCCAGCGCGCGGTGTACGAGTGGCTCGCCGAGGTGCAGGACTCCCTCGTGGTGGCCCTGGAGGCGGCTCAGACCGGGTAGCGCACCGTCGCCGCCGCCGCTCCCCCGCCCGGGATGTCGTCGGCGCGCAGCGCGTACACCCGCGCCTTCGCGGCCAGCGCCCTGCGCAGGATCTCGTCGACGACGCCGTGGTTCCCGATCGACTCCTCGTCGGCGTAGACGATGGCGCCCGACTCGTCGTCGACCGTGCCGGGCACGCGGCGGTCCATGTCGAACATGAGCGTCTCGATCGCGCCGAACGTCGCTGCGCGCGCGATGTCGGAGAGGTCGACGAGCCCGGTTCCTGCGGCGATCCGGGACTCGACGTCCTCCTTGAGCCGGCCGATGGTCGCCGCGTACACGCGATCGAGCACCAGACGGGCGGCCGCGGCGAGCTCCTCCGCCGTCTTCTCCTCCGGACTGCCGGGGATGACCTCCTCCACCAGCCGGGGGTGGTCGCCCGCGCCCCGGAAGATGCCGAGCAGCGGCTCGGTCGCGGCCAGGATGAGCGGGACCGTGGAGGTCGCCAGCACCGGGCGCAGCGCACGGTCGATCGCCTGCACGTACTCCAGCATGCGCACCTTCTGACCCTCTGAGCCCTGGATGCGGCCCTCGGCCGACCGGCCGCTCACGCTCGTCCTGCCCACGGCCGACGCCACGTCCTGAGGCATGCCGGGCACCTCCACCGTGGTGGCGGGGGCCTCGGGCGAGACCCGGATGAGGCGCACCGAGTTCTGCGCGAGCGCCAGCACCAGCGCCGTCTGCGGGAACGTGATCGCCCGCACCAGCGGCTTCACGTAGAAGCGGTCGCCGATGTCGCACGACGACGAGAGCCGGTTCGGCAGCCGGAACGTCTCGGCGAGCTCGCCGTCGAGGAACACGGCGAGGCTGCGGGACTGGTAGCGCCAGAAGTCCCGGTCCTCGAGGATGCGCTCGCCCTCCGCGCGCACCGCGTCGATGCGGGCGCGCGGGATGCCGGCCGCCTCCAGCTCGCGCAGCGCCTTCCCGAGATGGTTCTTCAGCTCGATGCGGGCGTGGTCCGCTTCCGCCGGGGTCGTCCCGGTCGGAAGGTGGATGCTCACGCAGCCGGGGCGCCGCTGTGCGGCGATCCGCTCGATGTCGGCCCTGGTGGGGATGTCCTTGTACTCCACGGAACCTCCTGGCATCGTCGTCCTGCCCGGCCAGTCTCCCCGCAGCGCACCGACGCCCGCAAGACCTCTCTTGACGACCCCCGTTCGGGTGACTATCGTTTCTTTAAACCGGTTTAGATGACGATCGCACCAACGGAATCGCCCAGACCGAATCGCACCGACGCGAGGAGAACGCAATGACGCGGACACTGCACCTGCGCACGACGCTGCCCGCCCTGCTGGCCGGGGCGGCCCTCGCGCTCGCCGGCGTCGCGGCACCCGCCCCGGCCGCGCCTGCTCCGGCGGCGCCCGCCGCGCCCGCGACGGCGCCGCTCACCAACCTCTCCCATCTCGACTTCCTCCTCGACGACGTGCCGCTGCTCCCCGGCGTCGACGGCCACACGACGTATCGCCAGGCGGAGGAGCCGGCGGCGCGCGCGCCCTGGGTCTACGCCGACCGTCAGGCGGACGGGACCTTCAAGCGCGTCGGCGGCGGGCCGATCACCGACGCCGCGCGCGGCTGGTACGCGCAGGGCGCGTTCGACGCCGACGACATCTCGCGCGCCGCCGTGGTGTACGTGCGCGACTGGGCGCAGAACGGCACCGGCACCTCCCGCGCCACGGCCTACCAGCTGCTGCGCTCACTGACCTACCTGCAGACCGCGACCGGCCCGGACGCCGGGAATGTCGTGCTGTGGCAGCAGTCGGACGGCACGCTCAACCCCTCGGCCATCCCGGTCGAGCAGCCCGACCCGAGCGACTCGGCCGAGTCGTTCTGGCTCGCCCGCACGGTCTGGGCGCTCGGCGAAGGATATGCCGGCTTCCGCGACGCCGACCCGGCGTTCGCGGCCTTCCTCGCCGACCGGATGCATCTGGCGCTCGGCGCCCTCGAGCGGCAGTCGCTCGCGAAGTACGGCACGCACGCCACGGCGAACGGCATCAGCGTCCCGGCCTGGCTGATCGTGGGCAGCGCCAGCGCGACGGCGGAGGCCGTCCTCGGCCTCAGCGCGTACGCCGCCGCCGATCCGTCCGACGCGCGGGTGCGCGCCGCCCTGTCCCACTACGCGGACGGCGTCGCGGGGCTGGCGAGCGGCGGCGTCGGGCAGTGGCCGTTCGGCGCGCTGCTCCCTGAGGCGAACTCCCCCACGTTCTGGCATGCCTGGGGCGGCATGCAGCCCGCGGCGCTCACCTCCGCCGCGACGGTGCTGCACCGCGCTGACCTGCAGAAGGCGGCCTCCACCGACCTCGCGCAGTTCACCGCCCAGCTGCTCGCGTCCGGCGGCCCCGACAACGGCTGGACGCCCACCCCGGCCGACCGCACGCAGATCGCCTACGGCGTCGACTCGCGCGTGCAGGGCCTCATCGCCGCCGCCGACGCGACGAAGGCCGGCGGGCTCGCGGCGCTCGCGGGCGCGCAGGCCGCGTGGTACTTCGGCGCCAACCGCGCCGGCGTCGCCGCCTACGACCCCGCCACCGGCGTCTGCGTCGACGGGATCGCGGCCGACGGCACGGTGAACCGCAACTGCGGGGCCGAGTCGGCCATCCACACGCAGCTGAGCATGCTGGCCCTCGACGCGCATCCCGCCATCGCGGTGGCGGCCACCGCGCTGACCCGCACGACCGCCACCGACGGGATCCGCGTCGCCGAGGCGGAGTCCGGGACGCTGACCGGCCCCGCCTCCGTCGTCACACCGCCGTCGGCCTGGACCGGGTCGGCCAACTGGTCGGGCGGCGCGTACGTCGCCGCGGGCGCCGGCGCGACCGTGACCATCCCGCTGCCGGAGGGGCGGCCCATCGCCCGGGTGCTGCCGATCGCCGACCTCGGCCCGGGCGACCCGGCCGCCGGCACCAGCGCGGGCTCCGGCCGCACCGCGTGGACGACGCCGATCGGCCGGTTCGCCCTCCCGCTCGGCAGCACGGCGAATGCGCGCGCAGCCGAGCAGGGCATCGGCCCGAGCCCGGTGCTCCTGCTGCCGCAGACCCTGCCGGTCCCGGTGCCCGCCTCCTCGCCGACGGTCAGGGCCACCGTCTCCGGCTCCACCCGGCTCGACGCCGTGCTGCTGCAGCCGGTCGTCTCGCACCTCGGCCTCGGCGGGGCCTCCCGCCTCGACGTGTACGTGAACGCGACGCGCCTCCCGGTGCCGCAGAAGCTCGACGCGACCGGCCCGGTGACCGTCACCCGCTACGACGGGGCCGGCCGCCAGGTCGGACAGGCGCGGACCGCGGGCGGCCACGCCCTGGTCACGGTCGAGCCGGGCGGCTTCACGGTGGTGACGCCGCGATGACGACCGCCGTCACCATCAACGACGTCGCCAGGGCGGCGGGCGTGAGCAAGGGCCTGGTGTCGCTCGCGCTCAACGACCGGCCGGGGGTGAAGACCGAGACCAGGGAGCGCATCCTGGCGGCGGCGAGCGCCCTCGGCTGGACGCCGAACCCCGGCGCCCGCGGCCTGAGCACCCGCCGCGCGTACGCGCTGGGGCTCATCGTGCGGCGCGAGGCGCGCACGATCGAGGTCGACCCGTTCTTCGCCGCGTTCATCGCCGGCGTGGAGTCGGTGCTCGCACAGCGCGGGCAGGTGCTGGTGCTGACCGTGGTGCCCGACGCGGAGGCGGAGGACCGCGCGTACACCCGCCTCGCGACCGACAAGCGGGTGGACGGGTTCCTGCTGACCGACCTGCTGGCCGACGACCACCGCCTCCCGCTGATCCAGCGGCTGGGCTCGCAGGCGGTCTCGCTGGGCGAACCGGCCGGCGGCAGCCCGTTCCCGGTCATCACCCGCGACTACGACGGCGGCATCGACGACCTCGTCGCCCACCTCCTCTCGCTCGGCCACCGCCGGATCGCCCACGTCTCGGGCGACGAGCGCATGCTCCACGGCATGCTGCGGCGGCAGCGGTTCGAGCGCGCCATGCACGACGCCGGGCTCACGCCCGAGATCGTGTCCACCGACTTCTCCCCCGAGCAGGGTGCCGCCGCAACACGGGCGCTGCTCGAGCGGGAGGACCCGCCGACGGCCATCGTGTACGGCAACGACCCGATGGCCATCGCCGGCCTGGGGGTCGCGCACGAGCGCGGGCTGAGCCTGCCGCGCGACCTCTCCATCACCGGGCTGGACGGCTCCCACATCGGGACGTACGTCTACCCCTCCCTCACCACCCTCGACAACGACCCCGCCGGCTGGGGCGTGGCCGCCGCCACCGCACTGCTGCGGCTGGTGGAGGACGGGGAGGCGGACGACGTCGCCCTGCCCCCGGCGCGGCTCGTGGTGCGCGCCTCCACCGCACCGCCCGCCCGGCGCTGACCGGGCGACCGGCCGACCGGGCGCCCACCTGATCCCTGCACCACATCCCCTGCGTACGACGAAGAAGGCAGACATCATGCGAACCTCACCCCTCCGATCCACCCGATCGACCGCCTCGGCCGCCCGCCCGGCACGGCGGCTCCTCCTCGGCGTCCTCACCGCCGGGCTCGTCGCCGGCACGCTCGCCGCGTGCGGCTCCAGCGGCGGCGGAGGCGACGCCATGAAGGCCAAGGGCCCGATCACCATCTGGTACTCGAACAACGAGCAGGAGCTGGAGTGGGGCAAGGCCATGGTGAAGGCCTGGAACGCCGACCACCCCGACGAGCAGGTCAAGGGTCAGGAGATCCCGGCCGGCAAGAGCAGCGAGGAGGTCATCGGCGCCGCCATCACCGCCGGGACCACGCCCTGCCTGGTCTTCAACAACCTCCCGGCCGCGACCGGTCAGTGGCAGAAGCAGGGCGGCCTGGTCGACCTCTCGAAGTTCCCGGATGGCACGAAGTACATCGAGTCGCGCAGCGGCGACAACGCCGAGCAGTACAAGTCGTCCGACGGCGGCTACTACCAGATGCCGTGGAAGTCGAACCCGGTCCAGATCTTCTACAACAAGGAGATCTTCCAGAAGGCCGGCATCGACCCCGAGAACCCCGACCTGTCGACCTACGACAAGTTCCTGGCCGCGGCGAAGCAGATCAAGAGCTCCGGGGCGGCGCCGTACGCGATCTACCCGACGCCGACGAGCGAGTTCTTCCAGGTGAACTTCGACTACCTCCCCCTGCTGGCGGCGCAGACCGGCGGCAAGACCTTCATCGAGGACGGCAAGGCCACGATCACCGACGACGACTCGATGGCGGTCGCGAACTTCTGGAAGAAGATCTACGACGAGGGCCTCGCCGGCAAGGAGCAGTACCAGGGCGACGCGTTCGCCGACGGCAAGTCGGCGATGGCGATCGTCGGCCCCTGGGCCATCGCCTTCTACGGCGACAAGGTGAAGTGGGGCTCGGTGCCGGTGCCGACCGAGAGCGGTACGCCGGCCGATCAGATCTACACGTTCCCCGACGCGAAGAACATCGGCATGTACACCTCGTGCAAGAACCAGGGAACGGCCTGGGACGTGCTGAAGTTCGCCACCAGCAAGGAGCAGGACGGCAAGCTGCTGGAGATCACGGGCCAGATGCCCATCCGCTCCGACCTGCAGACGGCCTACCCGGACTACTTCACCGCGCACCCGGAGTACAAGGACTTCGCCGACGCTGCCTCGCGCACGGTCGACGACCCGACCGGCCCGAACACCATCGCGCAGATGCAGGCGCTGCGCGACGCGTACACCAAGGCCGTGGTCAACGGCAGCGCCGACCTGGAGTCGACGTTCGAAGCCGCGGCGAAGAAGATCGACGGACTGCAGAAGTAGCGACCATGTCCACCGCCACCCCCTCGTCCACGGCCGCCTCCTCGGCGGCGGGCAGCGCGCCCGCCGCCGGGGACGGCCGCCGCGGGCGCCGGCAGCCCCCCGGCCGGCGCGCGACGCTCGGCCGGCGCATCCTCGGCCGGCATCCGCTCGGCTGGTTGTTCAGCGCGCCCTATCTGCTCTTCGTGCTGGTGATCTTCGCGTACCCGCTGGTGTTCTCGGTGTACATGTCGTTCTACGACTACTTCTTCGCCGCACCGGGCGCGCAGGTCGACCGGCCGTTCGTCGGGCTCGACAACTACGTGCAGGCGTTCACCGACCCTGCGGTGCTGCGGTCGTTCGTCAACGTCGGCATCTTCCTCATCATCAACGTGCCGCTGACCGTGCTGCTGTCGCTGCTTCTCGCGTCCGCGCTCAACAGCGTGAAGCGCTTCCGCACCTTCCTGCGGGTCGCCTACTACGTGCCCTACGTGACGGCGAGCGTCGCGATCATCGCGGTGTGGCTGTTCATGTGGGGCCAGAACGGGCTGGTGAACCAGATCCTCGGGCCGCTGGCGCCGAGTCCCAGCTGGTTCACGAACCCCGCGCTCGCCATGCCGACCATCGCGATCTACGTGACGTGGAAGGGGCTCGGGTTCTACATCCTGCTCTACCTCGCCGCGCTGCAGAACGTGCCGGACGAGCTGTACGAGTCGGCGGCCACCGACGGCGCCGGCAAGGTGCGCCAGTTCTTCTCGGTGACCGTGCCCGGCGTGCGCCCGGCGACCGTGCTGGTGCTGCTGCTCGCCACGATCACCGGCGCCAACCTGTTCACCGAGCCGTACCTCCTGACCGGGGGCGGCGGCCCGGACGGCGCGTCGGCGTCGCCGGTGCTCATCATCTACCAGCAGGGCATCCAGCAGGGGCACCCGGGGTACGCGGCCGCGATCGGCGTCGTGCTCATCATCGTGGTGCTCATCATCGGCTGGCTGCAGAACCGCTTCGCGGGAGGGAGGGACTGATGACTGCGACCACCCCCGATCCCACGGTCGTCCCGGCCGGGGGCGAACCAGGGCGCACCAGGAGGGCCGGCCGGCGCGACCGCGGCGGCCACGACCTCGGCAGCCCGCGCCGGATGAGCCGTACGCAGGTCGTGCTGCGCGGCATCGTGCTGACCCTCGGCGCGATCGCGTTCCTGTTCCCCTTCTACTACATGTTCATCGGGTCGCTGCAGACCGAGCCGGACCCCACCGTCGCGGGCGCCTTCCCGAACCCGGCCAACATCACCGGGCAGAACTACGTCAACATCAACGAGCGGATCAACCTGGCGTCCGGGCTCGTGAGCTCCGGCATCTTCACCGGCGGCGTGCTGCTCGGGACGGTCGTGTTCGGCATCCTCGCCGGGTACGCGCTCTCCGTCCTGGAGTGGCGCGGCCGGGGCGTGACCTTCGCGCTCGCCCTGCTGGTGCAGACCATCCCGTTTCAGCTGCTGATGATCCCGCTGTACGTGCTGATCGCCCGCAACTACGGGCTGGCCGACAACTACCTCGGGATGATCCTGCCGTTCGTGATCAACTCGGCGGCGGTGCTCATCTTCCGGCAGTACTTCCTCCAGATCCCGCGCGAGCTCTTCGACGCCGCCCGCATCGACGGCGCCGGCGAGCTGAAGGTGCTCTGGCGGATCGCGCTGCCGCTCGTGCGACCCGCCCTCGTCACCGTGCTGCTCCTGACCTTCATCGGCCCGTGGAACGAGTTCCTCTGGCCGTTCCTGATCACGAAGGAGGCCAGCATGCAGCCGCTCGCCGTGTCGCTGGCGAACTACATCAGCACCGTCTCCGGGTCGACGAGCAACCCCTACGGCGCGATCATGGCGGGCGCCGTCGTGCTCGCCGTGCCCGTGGTGGTGCTGTTCATCGTGTTCCAGCGCTGGTTCACCTCCAGCGACATCGGCTCGTCGGTCAAGGGATGAGGAGAGACGTGACGGAATCGACACAGGCGCGCCCCGCCGACCCCGCCGCCCTGCGAGCCGGTCTCGCCGAGGCGCTCGCGCACACGAACGCGCTGACCGACCGCATCTCGACCGACCAGTTCTCGGCCGGCTACCCGGACCGGCCCGAGTGGGCGATCGGCCCGTTCACCCGCGACGACGCCCTCACCTTCCGGCTGGAGGGGCAGTGGGACGACCCCACCGACATCGGCTGGACGAGCGACTCGATCTACAACCCGACCGTGCTGGAGCGCGGCGACGAGCTGCACCTGTTCTACCGCGCCTCCCCGCGCAAGGAGTCGGTGTCGAGCCGGATCGGGCACGCGGTCCGCCGCGGCGGCGTCTGGCACGACTCGCCCGCCAACCCGATCGTCTACCCGACGCTCGAGACCGAGGTGCTCGGCTGCGAGGATCCGAAGCTGTACGAGGCCGACGGCCGGTTCGTGCTGTTCTACAACGCGATCTGGCGGCGGGAGGACGGGGAGGTCGCGGTCGACATCATGTCCGCCGTCTCCGACGATCTCGAGCACTGGGAGAAGCGCGGCCTCGTCGTGCCGTACGACGTCTCGCAGTACTGGGCGAAGGGAGCGGTCGTCCCCCGCGACGAGCACGGCCGCGCGGTGCGCATCGGCGGCGAGTACCTCATGCTCCTCTCCGAGGGGTGCGGCGGCCGGCCGATGGTCGGGCACTCGCCCGACCTGCTGACGTGGGAGTTCGCCGAGCAGCCGTACCTCGACCTCGGCGAGCTCCGGGGCAGCCTGTACGAGGTCGCCTGCGCCGCGGTCGACGGCGACCGGCTCGTCCTCGACTTCTTCTACGCCGACGAGCACGGCGACTTCGCCGCGGCGCAGGCGCTCTACGCCCTCGACGACCCCTTCACCCAGCTCGCCGTGCACCGCGGCGGCTCGCTCTCGTGGGGCGGCCTGCAGCGGCTCGGGCGCGGCCCCGACCGGGCCTGGGCGTTCGCTCAGGGGTGGGACGCGCCGCCCGGCGAGCGCGAGCTGTACTTCTACCGGGAGGTTTCCGCATGACGTTCCCCTACGCGCTGACCAGGGCCGGTGTGGTCATGACACCGCTGCCCGACGAGCCGCTGGAGGCGGAGGGGGTCCTCAATCCCGCCTCCGGCCGCGGCGTCGACGGCGAGCTCTACCTGCTCCCCCGCCTGGTCGCCGCCGGCAACGTGTCCCGGGTCGGTCTCGCCCGGGTGGTCGTGGAGGACGGCGTGCCCGTGCGCGTCGAGCGCGAGGGCGTCGTGCTCGCCCCCGACCGCGAGTTCGAGCGCGGGAGGAGCAACGCCGGCGTCGAGGACCCCCGCGTCACGACCATCCCCGCCCTCGGCCTCCACGTCATGACCTACGTCGCGTACGGCCCGCTCGGCCCGCACACGGCCGTCGCTGTCTCCGACGACCTGCGCGAGTGGCAGCGGCTCGGCCCCGTGAGCTTCGAGTACGACGACGCTCTCGGGATCGACCTCGCCCTGTTCCACAACAAGGACACCGTCTTCTTCCCCGAGCCGGTCGTCGCCCCCGACGGCACGCCCAGCCTCGCGGTGCTGCACCGGCCCGTCTGGGATCTGGACGGCGTGCGACCCGGGGAGGGCGAGCATCCGCCGGCCGCGCTGGCGGAGAAGCGCCCGAGCATCTGGATCGCGTTCGTGCCGCTCGACGCGGCGCTCGCCGACCCCCGCGAGCTGACCAGGTGGCGGCAGAACCGGTTCCTCGTGGGGCCGGAGTTCCCGTTCGAGGAGCTCAAGATCGGCGCGGGCCCGGCCCCGCGGCGCGTGCCGGAGGGCTGGCTGCTGCTGCACCACGGCGTCACGGGCCGGCTGGAGACCGGGGTCGCCCAGCAGCAGAACGTCAACTACGCGGCCGGGGCGATCCTCCTCGACGCCGACGAGCCGTGGCGCGTGATCGACCGGACGGGTGAGCCGCTGCTGGCGGCCGAGACGGAGGACGAGCGCAGCGGCATCGTGCCCAACGTCGTGTTCCCCACCGCGATCGAGACGGTGGACGGCGTCGACTGGGTCTTCTACGGCATGGCCGACTCCAAGATCGGGGTCGCCAGGCTGGAGCGGGTGGACGCATCCCCGTCATGATGTCGAGAGCGGGCCTCCCCGTTCGTATGGACGGTGAGAGAAAGGACCTCACCATGACCCAGTATCTGCTCAGCGTCTACCAGCCCGACGGCCCGATCCCCGAGCCGGAGGTGATGGCCGTCATCGAACGGGACGTCACCGCCGTCAACGACCAGATGCGGGCCGCCGGCGTGTGGGTCTTCTCGAACGGGTTGCAGCCTCCCGCCACCGCGACCGTCGTGCGCCCGGTCGACGGCGAGCTGCTCGTCACCGACGGGCCGTTCGCCGAGGCCAAGGAGTTCCTCGGCGGCTTCACGATCGTCGACGTGCCCGACCTGGATGCCGCGCTCGAGTGGGGCAGGCGGGTCGCCGTGGCGACCACCCTGCCCATCGAGGTGCGGCCCTTCGCGGGGTGACGTGACCTCCTCCGACCCGGTCGCGGCCGTCCACCGCGCGGAGTACGGCCGCGCGGTGTCGGTGCTCTACCGCGCCCTCGGCGACCTCGACCGGGCGGAGGACGCCGTGCAGGAGGCCTTCGCGGCCGCCGTCGAGCGCTGGCCCCGCGACGGCGTGCCGCCCGCGCCGGCCGGGTGGATCATCACGACCGCCCGGCGCCGCGCGATCGACCGGCTGCGGCGCGAGGCGAACGGACGGTCGAAGGAGGCGGAGGCGGCCCTCCTGCACGCGCTGGAGCGCGGCGACGACGATGGCGCCGCCGCGGATGCCGCCGCGGGGGACGAACGCTTCGGCGACGACCGCCTCCGGCTGCTCTTCACCTGCTGCCACCCCGCTCTCGCCCCGGCCGCGCGCGTGGCGCTGACCCTGCGCCTGCTCGGCGGCCTCGGCACGGCCGAGATCGCGCACGCCTTCCTGGTGCCGGAGGCCACGATGGCCCAGCGCATCTCGCGTGCGAAGGCGAAGATCAGGGACGCGCGCATCCCGTACCGCATCCCGTCGGCCGCAGACCTGCCCGAGCGGCTCGGCTCGGTGCTGGCCGTCGTCTACCTCGTGTTCAACGAGGGGTATGCGGCGAGCGCCGGCGACGGCCTGCTGCGGGAGGAGCTCTGCGACGAGGCGGTGCGGCTCGCGCGTCTGCTGCACCGGCTGCTGCCCGACGAGGAGGAGGTGGCCGGGCTGCTCGCGCTCCTGCTGCTGATCGACGCCCGGCGTGCCGCCCGCAGCGATGCGGACGGCGCGCTCGTCCCGCTCCCCGACCAGGACCGCTCGCTGTGGGATGCCGGCCTGATCGCCGAGGGGCACGCGCTCGTGCGCGACTGCCTGGGGCGCGGCCGGCCTGGGCCGTACCAGCTGCAGGCCGCCGTGCAGGCCGTGCACGACGACGCGCCATCGGCCGCCGACACCGATTGGCGGCAGATCGTCGCGCTGTACGACCAGCTCCTGCTCCTCCACCCGTCACCGGTCGTGGCGCTGAACCGGGCGGTCGCGGTGGCGGAGGTCGACGGCCCCGCCGCCGCGCTCGCCGCCCTCGAACCGCTGCGCGAGCCGCTGTCCGGCTACTACCTGCTGCACGGGGTGCGGGCGGCGCTGCTGCGGCGGCTCGGCCGTCCCGCCGAGGCCGCCGACGCCTACGAGCGGGCGGAGGTGCTGTGCCGCAACCCCGCCGAGCGTGCCTTCCTGCGGCGCGAGCGCGACGCCCTGCCGCACAGCCCCTTCCCGGATCCCGCCGCGGAGCGCACAGTGGAGGGATGAAGATCGCCTTCCTCGGGCTCGGCCGCATGGGGCGCGAGCTCGTCACCCACCTGATCGACAACGGCCACCAGGTCACGGTCTGGAACCGCTCGCCCGAGCCGGCGGAGGCCGCCGGCCGGCGCGGTGCCAGGGTCGCGGACTCCCCCGTCGAGGCCGTCTCGGATGCCGACGCGGTCGTGAGCGTGCTGTTCGGCCCGGAGACGGTCCGCGAGGTGATCGTGGAGGCCGGGCTGCCGTTCCTCGCCGGGGCTCTCTGGATCGACGTGACCACCGTCTCCCCCGCCGACGCGGACGACTTCGCGACCTGGGCGGCCGGGCACGACGTCCGGTACGTGCACTCTCCCGTCATCGGCTCGCTCGCGCCCGCCCGCGCCGGGGCGCTGGCCGTGCTGATCGGCGGAGACACGGAGGCGGTGCGCGCCGCCCGCCGCATCGTCGGGCTGTGGGCCGACCCCGACAAGCTGCGCACCCTCCCTGCCGCCCGCGCCGCCGCGGCAGCAAAGCTCGTCGCCAACCTGGCGCTCGCCGTCGGGATGGAGGCGCTCGCCGAGGCGCTGCGGCTCGGCACCGGAGCCGGCCTGACCGCCGAAGAGGCCCTCGAGACGCTCTCGCTGACCCCGCTCGCCGCGCTGGCCGCGACGAAGGGCCCGGTGGTGGCCTCCGGCGACTACTCGGACGCCCAGTTCTCGGCGGCCGCGCTCGCGAAGGACACGCGTCTGATGCTCGCGAGCGCCGACGTGCCCCTCCCCGCCGTGGCGCTGGTCGCGGCCGAGCTGCAGCGCGCCGTGGACGCCGGCCGCGGGGAGGACGACTTCTCGGTCATCGCCGCGGATCGCTGACCGGCGGTCCTCGTGGCCGGTCGCCGGGGCCGGATCGGCTCGCGCCGGATCGGCTCGCGGCCGGATAGGCTCGCGGCCATGCGATTCATCCGACCACCGGCGCGCCCCGCAGCCCGACGCGAGACGGAAGCGGCGTCCCTGCTCCACCGCAGTCCGCTCGGCTTCGGATACCTCGTCGCCCTGGGCGCCATCGGCGCCGTCGTCACCGGACTCGCCCTGTACGGGCTGCGCTCCATCCTGTTCTCGGTGTTCCTGGCGATGTTCGCGACCGTCGGGCTCGACCCGCTGATCCGCTGGTTCCAGCGGCGCGGACTGCGGCGCGGCTGGGCGATCGTCACCGTCATCGTGCTGCTGGTCGCGGTGCTCGTCGCGATCGTCTGGGTCGTCGTGCCGCTGGTCGTGTCGCAGGTGCAGGCGCTTGCGACCGCGATCCCGGCCGAGATCGCGCGGCTGCGCGACGAGGGCTGGTTCGATCAGGCGAACGCGTCCAGCAACGGCCTGCTGGGGCAGGCCGTGTCGTGGGTGCAGGAGCAGGCGCAGAACCCGCAGCTGTGGGCCGGGCTCGGCGAGGGGCTGCTCGGCTTCGGGCTGTCGGTGGTCGACGGCGTGACCACCGGCTTCTTCATCGTCATCCTGACCATCTACTTCATCGCCTCGTACGACGCCACCAAGCAGGCCGCGTACCGGCTCGTGTCCCGCTCGCACCGCGACACGTTCGTCTCGTACGCCGAGCGCATCCTGCAGAACTTCGGCCGCTACCTCAGCGGCATGGTCGTGCTCGCGTTCATCAACGCCGTCTACAGCGTCATCCTGCTGGTCGCCACCGGGGTGCCCGGCGCGTTCCTCATCGGCATCGCCGCGTTCTTCATCACGCTGATCCCGCTGATCGGCACCGTACTGACGACCACCGTGATGAGCGTGCTGGCGTTCATCCACTCGCCCGTCAGCGGCGTCGTCGTGCTCGTGCTGATGCTCGTCTACATGCAGGTGGAGGCGTACATCCTGACCCCGAAGGTGATGGGCAAGGCCGTGCAGGTGCCCGGCTCGGTCGTCCTCATCTCGGCCCTCGCGGGCTCGACGCTGTTCGGCCTGCCCGGGGCGCTGGTCGCCATCCCGATCTCGGCGGGCGTCATCCTCATCGTCAAGGATCTGGTGTGGCCGAGGAAGGAGCTGCGCTGAGCCCCCTCCCCGGCCACCACGTCCGCCCTGGCGTCACCCGACCCGGTAGGCCTGCAGCTGCGCCGCGACGGACGCCGACACGGAGGCGACGCCGCCGAGGATGACGATCCGCTTCGGCTTCAGCCGCTGCAGCTGCGCCTTCACGCTGGGCGAGATCGCGCCCGCCTGCACCAGGAGCACGGGCGACTGCGTCGAGCCGGCGACCGGCGCGCCCGAGAGCGCGTCCGGGAAGCCGAGGCCGTTCGCGACGTAGACGGTGCCACCCGCGGGGAACCGGGCCGCGATGGCCGCGCTGGTGTCGAAGCGGTCGGCGCCGTACACGCGCTCCACGGAGGCGGCGGACCTGCTGGCGGTGTAGTTCCGCAGCTGGGTCGCGACCTGGGCGCTCACGGAGGCGGTGCCGCCGATGACGTGGATGGTCGTCGGCTTGAGCCGCGCGAGCTGGTTCGCGACCGTCTGCGGGATGCCGCCCGGCGTGGTCAGCAGCAGCGGTCCGGGGATCCGGCCGGCGGCGAGCGCGGCTCCGGAGAGCGCGTCGGGGAAGTTGACCCCGGAGGCGACGTACACGTCCTTCTGGGGAGCGGTGAACGTCGCCGCCACCACCGCGGCGCTCGTGTCGTAGCGGTCGGGGCCCGAGTACCGGACCACGCTGCTCGAGTACCCCTTGAGCGCGGCCACCGTGGAGGCGTTGACCGACGCCTCCCCGCCGAGCACCACGATCTTCGTCGGCTTGAGCCGCCGCAGCTCGGTGGCGACCGGGGTCGGGATGGCGAACGGCTGGATCAGCAGCACCGGCCCCTTGCCCTTGGTGGCCGGCCCGGCGGACAGCGCGTCGGGGAACGCCGCGCCGGACGCCACGTAGGCGACGCTCACGGGCGCGGCGAAGGAGGCGGCGAGGGACGCGCTGGTCCCGAACCGGTCGGCGCCGGAGACGCGCGCGTTGAGGGCGAAGTCGCGCAGCTGGCTGAGCGAGCCGTTGTAGACCTGCTGGTCGCCGACCAGCGCGCCCTTGTCGTCGTCGTTGTACTGCCAGAACGAGTACGTGGGCCAGCTCGCCGGAAGTGCGCCCGGGCTGCTTGCGGTGGTCCACTTGGCGATGCTCAGCGGGTAGTTGGCGACGTCGCCGTTGCTCGATGTGCAGCGGTTCCACCAGCCGGTGTTGGTGTAGATCACCGGGGTGCGGCCGACCTTGTTCTCGACGGTGAAGACGAAGTCCTTCACCCACCGCACGAGGTTCGCCGGGGTCAGCCCCCAGCACTCGTTGAGCCCGTTGCTCGCCCCGTACGGGTTGGCCTCCACGTCGAGCATCGGCGGGAGGGTGCGCCCGTCGGCTGTCCATGTGCCGCCCTTGCTCAGGAAGTACGCGGCCTGCGCCGTCCCGGACGAGGTGTTCGGGGTGGCGAAGTGGTACGCGCCGGTCAGCAGTCCCGCGTTCCTGGCGCCGGACCACTGGCTCGCGAAGAGCGAGTTCGGGGCGTCGATGTCCTCGGTGGCCTTCACGTACGCGAACTTCTTGCCGCCCGCTGCGACCTTCGCCCAGTCGACGTTGCCCTGCCAGTAGCTCACGTCGATGCCGGGCACTCCGGCCGGCGCGACGGCGCCCGCCAGCGCCTCCACGCCGTCGCCCTGGTCGAACGTGGCGCCCAGCGTGTGGTCGCGAGCAGCGTTCATCTGCTCGAGCGACGGGTTGCCGGTGCCGTCCCCTCCGGGATCGGTGGCGGCCGACGCCGGCGTCACGCCCGCGACGACGAGTGCTGCCGCGGCCCCCGCCGCGACGGCGGATGCGATGATCCTGCGAACTCCGAACTGCACGATGTGCTCCCCCTCCGGCCGCGACGCCGCGGCACCTCTGGCAGCCTAGGGGAAAAGGTGCAGAAGCGCAGGATTTTCTGGCGTCCGTGCGGAGTACCGTCAGCGGTGTCGAAGGGACGACCGATGCCTCAGTTCGCCGTGCTGATCTACGCCACGGATTCCGCCCACCGTGTGGACGCCACCCCCGACGAGCTGGAGGAGCCGAACACGCACGGCGACACGCTCGCGGCCTCCGGCGCCCTCCGCGCCGCGT